>CAISLL010000390.1 GCA_903886165.1 uncultured beta proteobacterium
CGCGTGTAGCGCCAGCCAAGGATGAGTTCATAGGGGATTTGCATGGCTTACTGACCGTGAGGTGGACTGGGGGGTTCCCAGGCATCACCGGGGATGGCCGATGTCACACCGACTTTGCCCCAGGCCGCGTTGGCAGCTTCAGGAGTGGAAAGCGCGGCACGTTTTTTAAAGAATTCCGCCGTTTCCATGGCGCTGATCTTTTCAGCAATGGCCACCACAAAAAACTGGTTCATGGTGGTGTCGTCAGCCGCTGCAATTCGCTTGGCGGCCTGCTTGAGGGATTCGGGCAATCGCAAGGCATAGTTGCTCATGACAAAAAGCTCCTTTTCAAGTGAAATTGTTGAAAGGTCTGCTCAGGGTTGAGCACCAAAATGCCGAAGCGCTGCGCCGGTTTGAAATCTTTCACGTTGTAGGTCACGATCGCCAGGGCTTGGGCGTTGACTGCGGCCTCCAGCACCATCTCGTCAGAGGGGTCACGCAATTGCGGGCGCCATTGGTAATGGGTTGTCACCGGTGAAATCAAACTTGCCAATTCATTCAAAATCGCATCCACATCTGCTCTTTGCAGGCCAGATGCCGCTAACTGTTCCGCCCAGGTCAGCACATCTTCATACTCCAGAAACAGCGCCGGACTGCAGCACATGGTCACCTGCGACTGTCTTACCAACTGCATCAGGGCAAACGATGGCACGGCATTGTTGCGCGTGGCGGCCACCAGAATATTGGTATCAATGGTCAGTCTGGGCACGTGTTTCATATTGCCGAAGATATTAACACAGCATCTATGACGGCCACCAGTGTCGATTTGGTGTAATTGGCCTCCACTCTGACCGGACCCATCGTGCCCCGCCACCTGCTCTACCTCATTGTTTTCATCGAAGGCTTTTGCTCCCTGGGCGCAGAAATCATCGCCCTGCGCCGCCTGGTGCCGCATGTGGGCAGTGCCATTGTGGTCACCGCACCCACCATCGGGCTGTTTTTACTGGCCCTGGCACTGGGTTATGCCTCTGGCGCGCGGGTGTCGGAGCGGTTCATGCAAGTGGTGGCGCGCAACTTTTTGATCTCGGCCCTGCTGGCCGGCCTGGGATTGGCGCGCCTCACGGTCGACGGCCTGTTCACCCAGGTGCAGCCCACTTGGCTGGCGTATATGGTGTTCGTTGGCGGCGTATTGTGCCCGGTGGCCTGGTTGCTGGGACAAACCGTGCCGGTGCTCACCAACCTGATGAAACACCTGCGCACCGGCGAGGCCAGTGGCTACGCCCTGTACTGGTCCACGCTGGGTTCATTTTTGGGCTCGGTCAGTTTGTCGCTGGTGGTGATGCAGTGGCTGGGGGTCTCGGCCGCGGTGCTGGTGTGCGCCGTGCTGCTGGCCCTGGGCAGCCTGCTGTTGGCCAGCCAAAGCTGGCTGACATGGGGCAAAGCACTGGCTGTGGGCATGGCGTCCTTCGCGATCAACCTGCAACCCAACGCAGCGGTGCTGGACACCGTCTATGCCGACTACACCATCAAACCCG
>CAISLL010000391.1 GCA_903886165.1 uncultured beta proteobacterium
CGATCTTCAACCTTGCCTGCGCAATTTGCCCCGCAAGACTGGCAAACTTGCGTGACACAGGCCAGGGCGCGCTTGTTAGGTCAGCCAGACCTGGTCACCCAACTGCTGGGATTTTGTGCAAAAAACCTCTAAAATAGCGGACTTTGCGGCGTGGGCTTGAGTTTTCTGAAGTCTTGGCCGCCGTCGCCGCCTGATGCGCGGCCTAATCTCTATCTTCGTTACGCCTCTTTATGAAAATTGCTCAAGAAATCCGCGCCGGCAACGTCATCATGCACGGAAAAGACCCCATGGTGGTTCTGAAGACTGAATACGCCCGCGGCGGCCGCGGTGCCGCCACCGTGCGCATGAAGCTCAAAAGCCTGATCGCCAACTTTGGCACCGAAGTGGTGTTCAGGGCCGACGACAAGATTGACAACGTGATCCTTGACAAGAAGGACTGCACCTACTCGTACTTTGCAGACCCCATGTACATCTGCATGGACGGCGAATACAACCAGTACGAAGTTGAAGCCGAAAACATGGGTGACTCGTTGAGCTACCTTGAAGATGGCATGCCGCTTGAAGTCGTGTTTTACGACGGAAAGGCGATTTCGGTCGAGTTGCCTACCAGCGTGGTGCGTGAAATCACCTGGACCGAACCAGCGGTCAAGGGCGACACCTCGGGTAAAGTGCTCAAGCCCGCCAAACTGGCCACTGGCTTCGAGATTGGTGTGCCAATTTTTGTGGCCCAAGGCGACAAGGTTGAAATTGACACCCGTACAGGTGAATACCGCAAGCGCGTCTAATTCCCTGGCAATCCCGTCAGATTGAAAGAAAAGGCTTCCCTCGGAAGCTTTTTTTTTGACTCACAATTCACGCTTATGGAAAACTCAAAAGACATTCACCACATCCTGACCGAGCAACACCTGGCTGACGCCTGGGCCGAGTTGCTCAAGCACCCTGCCGATGCCACAGTGATGCATGCCAATGCCCATAGGCTGGCTTTTGCCGACCCCGAGTTCCTGCTGCGCCGCGAGACCCGTGGCATCCGCATCCAGCTTGAAATGCTCAAACCCGATCTGGACCAAGCCGAGCAGGACATTCATAACACGGTGGTGGTGTTTGGCAGCGCGCGTTTTCCATCTCCTGAGGAAGCCGGGCAGTTGATGGAAAAAGCTGAAGCCAGCGGGGATGCGCAAGCCATTGCCGTGGCGCGGCGCCACGTGCGCAATGCTCAACATTACGACCAGGCGCGCCTTTTTGCTCGGCTGGTGGCTGATTACAGCGCCCACCAAACTCCCGACAAGCGCCTGTTCATTTGCACGGGCGGTGGCCCCGGCATCATGGAAGCCGCCAACCGTGGCGCACATGAACTGGGTGCGCCCACCGTCGGCTTGAACATTGCCTTGCCGCATGAGCAAAACGCCAACCCCTATGTGACCCCGGCCCTGAGCTTCAAATTTCACTACTTTGCCATGCGCAAGATGCACTTCATGATGCGCGCCAAGGCACTGGTAGCATTCCCGGGTGGTTTTGGTACGCTTGATGAACTGTTTGAAGTGATCACCCTGGTGCAAACCAAAAAAGCCCAACCGGTGCCTATTGTGTTGTTTGGCAGTGTTTACTGGAAGCGCCTGATCAACATTGAGGTCATGGTGGAAGAGGGCGTGATTTCACTGGAAGACCTGCAATTGCTGAATTATGTGGACACCCCGGAACACGCCTGGGACGTGATCCGGCGCTTTTACGACCTGTGAGCCGCGGCAGGAGGACGCAAGCACCAGGCGGTTCGCGCCCCCATCGCCACACTGGCACCCACGGTCCAGAACACCAGCGACACGCCCAGCACGGCGCCTGCGCTGCCGAACAACATGGGCATTAACACGCTCGAGGCGTTGATCGCCATCAACCGGAACCCCAGCGCCTCGCCATGACGTGCCGCGGGCGTGATCTGGTGCAGGGTGCTCATGATCATCGGCTGCACCGAGCCCAGTGACACGCCCAACAGGGC
>CAISLL010000392.1 GCA_903886165.1 uncultured beta proteobacterium
CATGGCACAAATCAACCAGACTGGCTACATGCACAACCGCCTGCGCATGGTGGTGGGCAGCTTTCTGGTGAAAGACCTGGGGCTGGACTGGCGCTGGGGCGAGCGTTATTTTGCGGAAAAGCTCAACGATTTTGACCTGTCCGCCAACAACGGTGGCTGGCAATGGGTGGCCTCCAGTGGCTGTGACGCGCAGCCCTACTTTCGCATCTTCAACCCCATCAGCCAAAGTGAAAAGTTTGACCCACAAGGCAAGTTCATTCGGCGCTACCTGCCGCAACTATCCAAACTGTCAGACAAAGCCATTCACTCGCCCTGGCTGGCCAAACCGGTTGAATTGCAGGCAGCAGGCGTCACGCTCGGCGTGGATTACCCGCAGCCCGTGGTGCAGCATGACCAAGCCCGCGCCAAAACCTTGGCGCGTTACGCCGTGGTAAAAAAAACTGGCACATTGCCAGGTAATGCCTGATCATCTTTTTGAATAAATTGATAGCTATCACATATTATTTAATAAGGGATATAGGCTATTTTTATACTTGGATTTCAGCTTCACAGTATTGTCGCACCAGTCCGATCAGAATGTCTTCAGGGTAAGGTTTGCCAAGGTAATGGTCGACCTTGAGCTCTTTGGCGTAATCGCGGTGTTTTTCAGCGATTCGTGAGGTGATCATGATGATGGGCAGATCACTCAACCGGGCATCACCCCGAATGTTGCGCACCAGATCAAAGCCATCCATGCGCGGCATTTCGATGTCGGTCAACACCACTGAAGGTTTTTCTGCCTGTAGCACCTCCAGCGCCTGCAGGCCGTCCGAGGCCAGCGCCACGCGAAAGCCTTCCCGCTTAAGGAGACGCTGCGTCACCCGGCGCACCGTGATCGAGTCGTCCACCACCAGCACCAGCGGCACCAGTGGCACCTGAGCGCTGACTGCGGGCAACCCAGCCACCGGCGCACTCGCAACAGCGCTGAACGCGCGCGCCTGCTCGCCGTAACTCACATGCAAGGCGACCGGGTTGTATATCAGCACCACAGCGCCCGATGCCAACACTGACATGCCCCCGAGGCCTGGCAAGCGCGAAAGTTGAGGCCCAAGATTCTTGACCACCACCTCCTGGTTGCCCAAGACCTCGTCCACATGCAGCGCCACACGTCGTCCGGCGCTGCGGAAAATCGCCACCGATGCGTTTTTGGCTGGCGGCTCCACGCTGGCTTTGGAGGTTCTCAGCAAGGCGCCCGACCAGTAAAAAGGCAAGGCCTCGCCGTTGTAATTGAACTCGCCCGAGTCATACGCAACAGCCAGTTCGATGACAGGCACCCGGCGCACCAATTCAACCAGGCTAGAAGGAACACCCATCACAGCATCACCTATGCGAAGCAGCACCACTTGGGTCACGGCCGTTGTCAAAGGCAACACCAGCTTGAACTGTGTGCCGCTGCCGCTTTGGGTACTGAGCTCGATACGCCCACCCAGCGCATTGACTTCATTGCGCACCACGTCCATGCCGATGCCGCGCCCCGAAAGCTCATTCACCTGAGCGTTGGTGGACAAACCTGAGGCAAAGATCAGATTGGCCAATTGTGCATCGGTCAGGATGTCATCTGCCGCGATCAGGTGCTGCGCCACCGCTTTCTCCCGAATGCGCGGCAGGTTAAGACCCGCACCGTCGTCATGGAAACTTACCGCGACATCGTTGCTTTGCTGCTCCAGCGTGATGACTATGGTTCCCGTAGTCGGTTTGCCGGACGCACTGCGCGCGGCAGGCGCTTCAATGCCATGTGCCACGGCGTTGCGCAACAGGTGCTCAAACGCCGGAGCCACACGTTCAAGCACGCCACGATCCAATTCCAGCGAACCACCAACTATTTCAAGTTTGACCTGCTTGGCGGCATCTTTTGCCGCTTGGCGAACGACACCGTACAGGCGCTCGGAAATGCTCTCAAACTCAACCATCCGGGTACGCAGCAGGTCGCGCTGCAGCTCCCGCGTCTGTCGTGCCTGTGCAATCAGGTCATCCTCGACGCCGGTCACCGTATGCTGCAAAGTGCGCTGCAGTGTGGCCACGTCATGCACCGACTCGGCCATCATGCGGGTCAGCTCCTGCACCCGGGTAAAACGGTCGAATTCCAGCGGATCAAAACCTTGGATCGAGTCCTTGCTTTGGGCCAGCCGTGACTGCATTTGTGACTCGGACTGCAGTTCGATGTCACGCAGCTGACGCCGCAAACGGTCCAGATTGCTGGTCAGTTCGGCGAGCGAACCACGCAACTGCCCCAAACGCGACTCCAGCCGGGCACGGGTGATGATCACTTCGCCTGCCTGGTTGACCATGCGGTCAAGCACTTGCGAACGTATCCGGATAGTTGGCCCCGCTGGGCGACGGACAGACAGAGACGGTGATGCGGTGCCGACGGAAGACACAGGTGCCCAGACCGAAACCAGTGGCTCGGCTGCGTCCGGCGCAGCTGCAGGGGCTGGCATGGGTCCGGTGGCCTCGGCTGGTGCCTCAGGCAAAACCAGCGCCTGCGCCGGTGTGGCGCGCAGGGCGTCGAACACGGCTGAAATGTGATCCAGACGCGCAAGCAGGGGGTCCAGCGCATCGGTGTCTGCGGTCTCGGGGTCGATGCGTTGTGCCGCAGACTCCATGCGATGCGCCATTTCGCCCAAGCGCATGGCGCCGGCCAAACGCGCACTGCCTTTGAGGGTGTGCAACACGCGCAGCGCCGACTGGCGAGCGTCAAGATTGTCCGGCCGGGCGCCCCATTGGCGCAGAGCCACACTCAACTGCGGCAACAATTCAAGCGCTTCTTCTTCAAAAATCGGGAACAGGTCAACATCCAGCGCATCATGCGCGTCAATATCTTCGTCTGCCGATTCATCCAACCGTGCAACCTTGCGCGAAAGCTCTGGCGCAAGCGCCTGCGGCTCGGCCTTGACGTCCACGGACGACGGCTCATCGTTGGCTGGCACCTGATCGTCAGGCGATAACAGGTCGTCGGCAAGCTCCAACTCTGCGATCTCCGCGGGCACAAGCGCAGAAAAGTCGTTGTCCAGCAAAGCCTTCAGGGCTGGCAGATGCGCGGGGTCTGGCTGCTTGAGGAAGCCGGCAGCGAATTGATGCAACAAGCGCCGGACGTCTTCCGCGACCGCGACAAAAAGCTCTGCGTGTTCGGGCAAACCCACCCCCGCCAACTGCACATGGGCCAGTGCGTGTTCCAACATGCGCGCCAGTTCTGACAGCGACATGAATCCCACTGTGGCCGAACTCCCGGCCAAGGAGTGCGCCAGCGACACAGGCGCGTCGGGCAAGGGCTCATCCAGCTCAAGTGACCATTCAGCCAATTCGGTCAACAGACGCCGTGACCATTCATCGGCCTCGTTCAGGTACACGTTGTACAACGGAATACCGATGCGCAAGTTGCCTATGACCTTGACCTGATCGTCGGCGTCTGGCTCATCGTCCAGGGACAGTTCGAGCTCCGGCACTGGCTCGCTGTCGAGATCCAGAACCAGCTCGGGTATCGGTTCTGCCGTCCGGTCTGGGGCACGCGCAGCGGTCAGCCTGACATCGGTTTCAAAGTCAAGTTCAATTTCTGGCTCTGGCTCTGCATCTGCCTCTGCATCTGCCTCTGCATCTGCCTTTGCATCTGCCTTTGCATCTGCCTCCGGAGCTGGCCCAAAGTCCAGTTCAATTTCTGCTTCTGCTTCCGCTTCTGCTTCTGCTTCCGGTGCGAGTGTCGAAGTCGCTTCCCGCACCGCTTCGGGTTCAAAATCAAAGTCAAATTCAGCCAGATTGGGTGCAGCGGATACCGTCAAGGCGTCATCCAACGACTTCATCGACGCTTCAACCGGCGCCCACATGTTGTCCAGCAATTGGGTATCACCAAATTGCGCCGGCGTCTCGGATTCCTCATCAAGTGGCTGGAGCTCTGCAGCCTGATCGGTCATCGACGCCGTAGGCGAGAGCAACTCCGCTGCCTCAGACGCCGGTGGCAGCGGCGCTCGCTCAATGTCGCCAAAGTCAAACAACCCATCTTCCAGGCCAGCCTCGCTGGCTTCTGGCGCTGCTTGGGCCGGCACGGGTGGGTCAGTCCACTGCGAAACTTCTGCAGCGGACGGGGACTCAGCTGCTTCTGGCGCCTGGACAACCTCAAGCGTTTCTGGCGCTTCCACCGGCTCCGGCACCTTCGGCGCCTCTGCCGCATCGTCAGCAAACAAAGGCAACAAATCGGAACTCACATTTTGAAGCCGCAACAAATCTGCCGCTTTCCTGAAAGGCTGGGCACTCCAGCGTGCATCCTGCAGCAGGGCAATGTCATCCACCCATTGTCCAAAGGCCGTCACCGCCTGCCCTGACAACTTGATCAATGCGGCACTGGCAGCTTGCTGTTGTGGCAACCAGGCATTGAGCAACTGCTCCATGGCCCATGCCGCTTCGCCAAATTCGGTCAACCCGACCATGCGGGAACTGCCTTTGAGGGTGTGAAAAGCGCGCCTCAGCCCAGTTTGCTGCTCCAGGTCTGCCGGATTTTTTTGCAGGGAGACGAGCGCTTCCATGCCGGTGCTGACCACCTCGCGGGCCTCTTCGAGAAAAATCGACCGCAGTTCAGCATCGTCATCTTCCTCATCAACTTGAACCGGCGGCACTACTGGACGCGCCACCGGTGCAGGCGGTACAGGCGGTGCAGGCACAGCCGATACCACCGGGCGCGCCGCCACAGGCGTGGAGTCCAAGGTCCGCACGGGCTCTGGCGCAGCCACTGGCACAACCAGCGGGGCCGCCTCAGCCACCGTTGGCAAGGATTCCGCCTGCGCAGGCAGGTCGATGACGGGAGCACCTGCCTCTGGCAGAGGCTCCTGATCAGGCGCCTTGCTACGCCCCATCAACGAGCGGAATTCTCCCAGCCCTTCGTCATAAACGAACAGCTTTTTGGCCAGTTCGCGCTGGTAGCTGAGCATGTCAATCAAGAAGCCCAGCGCACCCAGGCTGTTACCGATCTTCTCAAACACGCCTGACTGGGCGGCCTGCGCACTGGCGTCACCAATCAGGCACTGCTCGACACGGTCGCGCATGCGCAGCGTGGCCAGCGCGGCTTGCTCAAGCCCAAGCACCGAGAACACACCCCGCATGACGGCGAGCTTTCCCGGCACCTCCTGCAGGGGCAATTTCTTTTCTGGATGACGAAAAAAAGCATCAAGCGAAGACTCCACCTCAGAGAGGGTTGTGCGCAATTCATCCACCACACTGCCCATGATCTGGCGGTCGCTGACGCGCCGGTACAAATCCTCCATCCAGCCATCCAGGGGCTCGGACTGCCCCTGGTCAATGACATGGTCCAGACGCCGTGCCAGGCTTTGACTGCGTTCAGCCATCTGCTCGCTGGTCGGATCCAGGTCATCATAGGCCGCCTCCAGGAACAACACGGCGGTGGCAACTTCCATGGCCAGTGGAGGACTCGGCGCCCGACCGGCACGCGCCACCGTGTCCATCGCCCGCGTCATTGCCACGGCCAGCGCTCGGCTTTGCGGGTGCAATTTGACAATCGAGTCGGTGACGAGGCCGAACTGGTCAGATGCTGCCTTGATACGCTGGACGTCACCCCCAGACAAGGCCGACCAGGTCTCGGTCAAGGCGGCGATACGCTTGCGCGCCAGTACCAGGGCGGCCGGGTCAAACAGACCGAATTGGGGTTTGACATAGTCCACCGGCTTGCTCTGCGCCAACCCGTACGCTTGCCGCACCGCCCGCAAAGCGGGTGCAGACTGCCCCTCAGCAGGAGCCGCCTGAGCGCAGAAAAACAACAGGTCCTGAACCAGACGTTCCGGCACATCAGTATCGCCGCGCGCAAGGGTGCGGTACTGCGACAGCACACGCGAGGCAGCACGCTTGGAGTACACATCGGCGGCGCACAAATTCAGTGAAACTGCCTCAAAAAAAGCTGCCGAAATCGCCCAAAAAACCCTTGGATGGAGACCCTTTTGCGCTGCGGCAAACGCCCAGCTGATGTCCGCCATGGCCTGGGCCGAAGGGACATGCACATTCTTGACCACATTGAGCACATAACCATCAATACGCGAGCGCACGGCCGAGTCATAGGCAAGCGGCTTGACAGACTCCGGCACATGCACCGGCACCCAGCGCCAGTCATGCGACCACAGGTCTGCAGGGTGAATGCGGTCATCTGCAAGAAGGTCCAGCACATCGCGATACTGGGGAAACAAGGCGACCGACGATGAAGATCGGCCTTTGAGCAAACCATCCAGGTAATCCGTCAATGCAAAGCTGGCACGCTCGACCTTGAGCGCTGCCTCATCGCTGCAGAATTCCGGGCGCTGCACAAACTTCTGCGCCAGTGCTTCCATGGCACGTAACATCTTGGCTGGTACGGCCTGCCCGACCATTTCCAGAGCCCCCACCGCCTGATGCAATTGCTGACGCGCAATCCGCAAATGGCTGGCATCCAGCGCTGCCAGGTCAGAGCCGCGTGACAGTTCAGCGTCGCGCACGAAACGCTTGAGCGCCATGGTGGCGCCATCAAGGGATTTGCGCAATTCATCCAGCACCCAGGCCAACGGGCCCAGATCGGGCTCGACAACCACACTTTCACCAGACAGAGCAGCTTCAGAATGCATGAGTCAGATCACTAAGAATGAAGGGAAATGGACAGGCTGTATCAGGCAATCCGGAACCGTGCCACCGACTGACGCAATTCCTCGGCCATCTTGGACAACTCACGCACCTGTGCGGCGGTGCTTTGAGTTCCCTCACCAGTCTGTTCGGTGACCGCAAAAATGTGCTGAATATTGTCAGCCACTTCGTTCGCCAAACCTGCTTCACGGGAGGTGGCCTCAGAAATCTGCTCAATCAGATCTGCGAGTTTGCGCGACACCTGATCGATTTCAGTCAGGGCCGTGCCAGCGTTGTCGGACAGCTTGGCCCCTTCAACCACACCCTGGGTGGAGCGCTCCATGGCGCCGACTGCATCCTGGGTGTCGGTCTGAATCGCCTTCACCAGAGTCGCAATTTGCCGCGTCGCATCCGCAGAGCGTTCTGCCAGCCGCTGCACCTCTTCGGCCACCACTGAGAAACCACGGCCTGCATCACCCGCAGAGGCGGCCTGGATGGCGGCATTGAGCGCCAGCACATTGGTCTGCTCGGTGATGTCCGAGATCAATTCGGTGATTTCACCAATCTCCTGGGAGGACTCACCCAGACGCTTGATGCGTTTGGAGGTTTCCTGAATCTGATCACGAATCGAGTTCATGCCGCCAATGGCGTTCTGCACGGCCCGCAAGCCAACTTCCGCGGCCTGAAGGGACTGCCGCGCCACGTCAGCCGACTCCTGGGCCTGTGTGGAGACCTCGTTGATGCGCGCCGCCATGTCGAGCACCGATCGTCCGGTGTCACGAATTTCGCTCAATTGCTCGTTGGATGCCGCCAGCAACTCAGTCGACGTCACATCGACCTCCGCCGTGGTTTGAGCCACCCTGGCAGCCGTGTTCTGAACGTTGCCGACCAGTGAGCGCAGCTCTTCGACCGTGTAGTTGACGGAGTCTGCTATGGCGCCGGTGATGTCTTCAGTGACAGTCGCCTCCTGGGTCAGGTCGCCTTCGGCAACCATCTGCAACTCGTTCATCAAGCGCAGAATGGCCGCCTGATTGGCATCGTTCACACGTTTCGCTTCCTGCTCCATGCCTTGTGCTTTCGCTTGCTGGGACTCGGCTGCCGCTTGACGCTGGCGGCTGTCACGCAATTGCACGTAAGACAAACCAATCGCGCTCGCCAGGGCCAGCAAGACAGACAACATCAAGGTTGCAATGACCGCGCCGCCAAAGCCGGCGTGCGAGGAAAGTGCGGTCTGCATCTCCTCCAGATGTTTGCGCAGTTCCTCACTGTCGGTCAGGATGGTCACCCGTGCGTTTCGGACTGCCACCAGCCCCGCAAAATTCCCCATGATCGCAGTCACTTGTGTGCGTGTGTCTTCATGCAGCTTGATCAGCACGCTCAGTTGCTCGCGTGTTTGCGGGTCCACCGCTGCCCCCAGATGAAGGGTGGAACTGCCGTTAAGCAAGCTGGACGCGATTTCATGAAACAAATTCAGGTCTTTGTCGAGCAAACCGATCGCCTCCGGTCGCACCCCGTCAATGGTCAGAAACTCGATGGAAGACTTGCCGATGCGCTGGGTCAGCATGGCCAACCGGCTGGCAGCGGCAATTTCCGCTGCAGGCGCATTCTGCTGTACCTTCAAAGTTAAAACCGCTTCCGACAGCGCCAGAAGGTCTGCCGATTGCCGGTTAACCAACCGCAACGCATCGCTTGCCTGCGTCAGGACTTTTTGCTGTGCTATCACCGCAGCAGCGCTTTTTTCAGAACGGTCCACCAAGGGGACAATTTTTTCCAGGAATGGCTGCTCGCTTGCTGCCAATGCGTCCAGGCGCATTTCGCTGTCGCCCGCCATCAAGCCGCGCACCGACTTGACCAACACCAGTGAGCTCTGCTCTACTGAGGCAAAGGCACTGACATCACCCACCGATGCCTGGGACACCGACTTGGCCAGGCGCTGCGATTGCATCAACGCTTGTCCGGTCGCCTTGAGTTGCTGCGCAGCCTGGTTGGACTGATTTAACCCGACCAGGGTCGCAACACCAAGCAACAGCAGTGACAGGCCTAGCAAAATCGCCATCACACGCTGATGCTGGGCAATGGTTTTTTGACCCAGAAACGGCAAGCTGACCATGCCGGCGGTTTCTGCCTTGACCGCTGCCTTAGGTGCCGCCGCGGGTGATGCAGCCGACGGCGCAGCTGCTTGAACACCGTACTGCGATGCCCCTGATTTAAGCAGGGTTTCATTCATGACGGTCTCAAGCTGGTACGACGACATGCCATAGCTGGAACTCTGGCGTGAGTCCTGCACGGCATCGGGTGTCTTCTTCTTGAAAAGACTTTTCAGTTGATCAACAAAAGCCATCAAATTGCCTCAGGTAAAAATTCACACGCCAATTGTCAAAAAATCGGGACATTTCGCCAGTTTTTGAAGGTTGATTTCTTGCCAGCAAACGTCGTCGGCATCGACCATTTGCTGACCAAAAAACTCAGGTGATCCCTCTGGCGCGGGACCCGCCCGAACGAAGGCATCCTGTCGCCTCAAACCAATCAGGGCGTCAACCAGCAAAGCCGCATTCACCTCCAGTTCCGGGTTGAAAGTCACCAGGCGCGCCTGTGCACCCGGTTCGCTGCGCGGAGCTGCCTGGGTTCGTGCCAGGAACCCACTCAACTCAACCACACCAAAAAGCCCGCCACGCAGATTCACCACCCCTACAAACCAGGGCTGAACATAGGGCACCGATACCATCGCCGCCAGTGGAAATATCTCGCCTGACTGAGCAAGTTGAAAAAGGTAGTTGCCTTGCCCCACACGCACTGCCAACCAGGCCGCAGACACACCTTCACTGCGTGCCTGATTGAGCCGCTCAGCAAGTCGGATCTGGAGGTCTTTAAGCGCTTCTTTTCTTGCCATGAAGGTTTCCGGCTCAGCCCAGTGCCTTGATCTTGGCCATCAGTTCGGTCTGATTGACAGGCTTGGTGATGTAGTCACGCGCCCCTTGGCGCATGCCCCAGACCCGGTCTGTTTCCTGATTCTTGCTGGTGCACATGATGATCGGTATGTCGGCGTATTCCGGGCTGCGGCTAATGGACCGGGTCAGCTGGAAACCGTTTTGTCCGGGCATCACCACATCCATCAGGATGAGGTCCGGCTTTTGCTCTGCCAGACGCTTGATGGCCTCGTCGGCCCCTTCTGCGGTGCGCACCGACATGCCGTTTTTTTTCAGGATATCCGTGATGTACATCAGTTCGGTCTTTGAATCATCAACCACCAACACATTCTGAATGGCCACTACACAACTCCTTGCGCCGCGGCGCCGAACTGCTCAACAGCGTTGAGCAACTGATCTTTTGTAAACGGCTTGGTCAAATAGTCCTGTGCCCCCACCATGCGCCCGCGTGCCTTGTCAAACACGCCGTCCTTGGACGACAGCATGACCACCGGAACATTTGCAAATTGCGCATTGCGCTTGATGATGGCGCAGGTCTGGTAGCCATCCAGGCGCGGCATCAGAATGTCGCAAAAGATGAGGTCAGGATGGCAGTCGCTGATTTTGGCAAGCGCGTCAAAACCGTCTTCAGCCAGGACAACCTCGTGTTTGCCGGCCTTCAGAAAAATCTCGGCACTGCGCCTGATGGTGTTGCTGTCATCCACCACCAGAATTTTTAAGTTGGACCCCGTTGTATTCACCAGATGTCACTCCTGAGTTGTCGACCCATCACATCCGTGCCTGGCCTTACCGGGCACGACGCCGGATGCGTCAAATTTGCACCATTTCAAAATCTTCCTTGCGTGCCCCACACTCTGGGCAAGTCCAGTTCAGTGGCACCGCATCCCAGGGAGTTCCCGGGGGCACGCCGTGCTCGGGGTCGCCCTCAGCCTCATCATAAATCCAGCCACAGATCAGGCACATCCAGGTCGTTGATTGCGTCACAGCGAAAAGAGCCTTCAAATAGAATGTCAATATCAGCTAGCCGAACTTCTGGTTTTCACCCAGCACCGGTGCCCCCTGCCCTATTCTGCCTGAATAAACCACCGGCTTACCGATGTTTGACGACTCGTTTACCCCTCACGACGCTGCCAGCCTTGAGTCGCCCGGATTGGCGTGCGTGCTGGTGTTCAACAGCAATGACCCCAGCGGCGCCGGCGGCTTGGCCGCTGACGTCGCGGCGATTGCCTCCGTCGGCGCCCACGCCCTGCCCGTGATGGCCGGGGCCTACGCCCGCGATACCAGCCATATCTTTGATTTCTTCGCCCTGGACGACGAAGCCGTGGCCGAGCAGGCGCGGGCCGTGCTGGAGGACATCGAGATCCAGGCCATCAAGCTCGGCTTTGTAGGCACCCCTGACAACCTGGGCGTGGTGGCAGGCATTTCAGCCGATTACCCTGACGCCCCCTTGATTGCCCACATGCCTGACCTGTCATGGTGGACAGTCGACCAGATCGAGGCCTACCACGACGCATTCGCAGACCTCATACTGCCGCAGACCAGCGTACTCACAGGCAACCACAGCACCTTGTGGCGCTGGCTGCTACCGACCTGGACCGGTGAACGCAACCCCGGCGCACGCGACATCGCGCTGGCTGCCGGCGAACGCGGCGCCAATTTGACGCTGGTAACAGGCATCACCACCACAGACGGCCAGATTGAAAACACCCTGGCAGCACCAGAAGCCGTGATCGCCACTGAAAAATTCCCGCGCAGCGAACAGACTTATGTGGGCGCCGGCGACACCCTCAGCGCCTGCCTGAGCGCACTGCTGGCCAGCGGCAGCGAATTGCCGCAAGCGTGCGCCGAGGCTCTGAGCTACCTGGACCGCAGTCTGCGCGGCGGGTTCAGGCCCGGCATGGGGCAAACCCTACCCGACCGGCTGTTTTGGGCACAGCCTGAAGACGACACCGAAACGGTCACGCCTGTTCCAACATAGGCCCGGCGCGGCCAGCATTGACCAGCCATTTGTTACCCTTATTCAATCCACAGGAGCTTAAGCCCCATGACACACCCCACTGACCTCAACCAAATCTTGTTCGACCGCGCTGCCAAGGTCATTCCTGGCGGCGTCAACTCCCCGGTGCGCGCCTTTCGCGCCGTGGGTGGGACACCGCGCTTCATCAGCCGCGCCCAGGGCGCCTACATTTGGGACGCCAATGGCCAGCGCTACATTGACTACATTGGCTCCTGGGGGCCGATGATCCTCGGCCACGGTCACCCGGCGGTGGTGGAAGCGGTGCAAAAAGCGGTGCTGGAAGGCTTTTCTTATGGCGCGCCGACCGAGCGCGAGGTTGAGCTGGCTGAAGCCATTCTGAAAATCATGCCCAGCATGGACATGGTGCGCCTGGTGAGCTCCGGCACCGAAGCCGCCATGAGCACGATCCGCCTGGCGCGCGGCGCCACGGGACGCAGCAAACTCATCAAGTTCGAAGGCTGTTACCACGGCCATGCCGACGCACTGCTGGTCAAGGCCGGCTCCGGCCTGGCCACGTTTGGCAACCCGACCAGTGCCGGTGTCCCGCCTGAGGTGGTGCAACACACCCTGGTGCTGGAGTACAACAACATTGAACAACTCGAAGAAGCCTTTGCGACCCAGGGCAACGAGATCGCCTGCCTGATGATGGAGCCGATCTGCGGCAACATGAACTTCGTGCGCGCCTCGGTACCGTTTGTGAAACGCTGCCGCGAGCTCTGCACCCAATATGGCACCCTGCTGGTGTTTGACGAGGTCATGACCGGCTTCAGGGTGGCATTGGGCGGCGCGCAGAGCGTGTATGCCAAAGACATCCCAGGCTTTGAGCCCGACATGACGGTGATGGGCAAGGTGATTGGCGGCGGCATGCCGCTGGCGGCTTTTGGCGCCAAACGCGCCGTCATGGCACACATGGCCCCGCTGGGCACGGTCTACCAGGCTGGCACACTGTCAGGCAACCCGATTGCCACGGCCTGTGGTCTGGCGACACTGGCTGAAATCAGCAAACCCGGCTTTTACGATGAGTTGGCGCGCAAGACCCGCGCCCTGATCAGCGGTATGAGCCAAGCGGCGGCGGCAGAAGGTCTGGCGTTTTGTGGCGACTCTGAAGGCGGCATGATGGGCTTTTATTTGCTGCCCGAGTTGCCCCAGACCTACAGCCAGGTCATGAAGACCGATGGCGCCAAATTCAACCAGTTGTTTCATGGCCTGCTGGACCGCGGTGTGTACATTGCCCCGGCCCTTTACGAGGCCGGGTTTGTCAGCCAGGCGCACACCGATGACGACATTGCCGCCAGCGTAGCTGCGGCGCATGAGGTCTTCAAGCTGATTTCAAAATAATAGCTACTCACGCTTTATAAATAAGGTCTTGAGGCCTATTTGTTATATACTTTGAGCATTGGTTGTCATTGCGGACCCGATCCGCAATCCATGACCCCGAATTCATGGATGACGGGTCATGGCCCGGTATGACAATTCACGGGCATCACGCAGTCGTAAGATGTTTTCGTAATAAACAATCAATTATTCAGTAGTTCCAGTTTTAACGGTTGACCTCCAGAATTCGGCCCATTGCAGATTGGCAATGCATTTTGAGGACTTCAACCATGACAAGCACACGATCTTTTTCACGCCGCGTTTTCAATGCAAGCGCCACCGTGTTGCTGGCCGCTGCCGCGTTCAGTGCCAGCGCACAGCCCGCCCCGGTCACGCTGCTCAACGTCTCTTACGACCCGACCCGTGAACTCTATGCCGAGTTCAACACGGCATTCATCAAACACTGGAAAGCCAAGACCGGGCAGGACGTGACCATCAAACAGTCCCACGGCGGCTCCGGCAAACAGGCCCGTAGCGTGATTGACGGGTTGGAGGCGGATGTGGTCACCCTGGCGCTGGCCGGTGACACCGATGCCATCCACAAAAACGGCGGCTGGATTCCAGCCGACTGGCAAAAACGCCTGCCGCACAACTCGTCGCCTTACACCTCGACCATCGTGCTGGTGGTGCGCCAGGGCAACCCGAAAGGCATCAAGGACTGGGACGACCTGGTCAAGCCCGGCATCAGCGTGATCACCCCCAACCCAAAAACCTCGGGTGGCGCGCGCTGGAACTACCTGGCGGCCTGGGAGTTCGCCAAACGCAAGCTCGGTGGTGAGGCGCAAGCCAAGGAATTTGTCGCCAAACTGTACGGCAATGTGCCGGTGCTTGACAGCGGGGCGCGTGGCTCCTCCATCACCTTCGCCCAGCGCAACCAGGGCGATGTCTTCATTAGCTGGGAAAACGAAGCCCATCTGCTGGAGAAAGAGTTTGGCGGCAAGGTCGACATCGTCTATCCATCCCTGAGCATTCTGGCCCAACCCCCAGTCACCGTGGTGGACAAAAACGTGGACCGCAAA
>CAISLL010000393.1 GCA_903886165.1 uncultured beta proteobacterium
ACAAGCGCGAGCCGGACAAACTGGGCAAGTTGCGCCTGCTCTATGAAGCCAACCCGATGAGCTGGCTGATCGAGCAGGCCGGCGGAGCCGCCACCAACGGCAAGCAGCGCATTCTGGAAATCACACCCACTAGGCTGCACGAGCGTGTGAGTGTGTTCTTGGGCTCGAAAAACGAGGTTGAACGCATCACGCGGTACCACATCGAGGGCTCCAAGCCGTAGCGGCACTGGCAGTCGCTATCCCATCAAATAGTCTGACCCTACCAGAATAAAATTGATAGTCGTTTTGATATTTGTAAATTTAAAAAAAGCCTATGATTTACATAGGCTTTTTCAAATAACTGGCGGAGCAGGGGGGATTCGAACCCCCGGGGGATTTTACTCCCCGCACGCTTTCCAGGCGTGTGACTTAAACCACTCATCCACCGCTCCGAAGCCAAAGATTTTAACTGAGCAAAGTTGTGTTTTCGTCGCCCAAGTCAATTAAAAAAGCCACCCGCAGGTGGCTTCTGTGCATGGAAAAATCAGGGGATTGATCAGTTCAAAGCGGTTTTCTTGCCGGCCTTGTAGACAGACAACGTAATGGCCGGGTTTTTCATCTCGCCAGAGGTTTCAAACGCGATCGTGTTGGTCACGCCTTTGAAGTTGGTCTCAGGCATTTTCGCGATATAGACCTTTGGGTCAGTGGAATTGGCACGCTTCATAGCGTCCACCAGGACGAATGTTGCGTCATAGGTGTACGGGCTGTAAACCTGAAACTGGTCAGGATACTTGGCGTCGTAACGCTTTTTCCAGGCTTCTCCACCAGGCATCTTTGCAAGCGATGCGCCACCGTCGGCACAGACCACGTTTTCCAGGATCTTGGCACCATCAGCCAGTTTTGCCAACTCAGCGGTGCAAATGCCATCGCCGCCAAAGTATTTGACGCCGCCCATACCGAGCGACTCCATCTGGCGCAACATCGGACCGGCTTGTGGATCCATGCCACCGAAGAACACGGCATCTGGCTTCTTGGCCTTGATAGAAGTCAAAATAGCCATGAAGTCAGTGGCTTTGTCGGTGGTGAACTGATCGTCCACAACCTTGATACCCTTGGTCAACGCGACTTTCTTGAACACTTCGGCAACACCTTGGCCATACGCAGTACGGTCATCGATCATTGCCACGGTCTTGACTTTCAGCACATCTGCAGCGTAGAACGCGAGGCCTGCGCCCAATGACAGGTCATTGGCAATGATGCGATGGGTGGTCTTGTAACCTGGCTTGGTCAGATTAGGATTGGTTGCTGCACCGGTGACCATGGGAATGCCACAGTCATGATAGATTTTGGACGCTGGAATGGTGGTGCCCGAATTCAGGTGACCGACAACCCCTGCAACCTTGCTGTCGCACAGTTTTTGTGCCACAGCGGTGCCCTGTTTTGGATCAGCCGCATCATCTTCGGCCTGAAGTTCAAACTTGATCTTCTTGCCGCCAATCACGATGTTTTGGGCGTTCAAATCTTCAATCGCCATGCGGGCGCCATTGGTGTTGTCCTTGCCATAGTGCGACTGTGCACCTGACATCGGCGCCACGTGGCCGATTTTGACCACTTGAACATCTTGGGCAGAAGCCAGGCCAGCAATGGCTGCAACGGCTGCGACAACGGTAATTTTCAATTTCATTTGCATAGACAACTCCGGGTTAAAAAAAGTGTGAATTGAACAACTCAGCACCCAAACGATACCGCAATTTTTGCGCCAATCAGTCAGGGTAGACACCAATATCCCCCACTAATGAGGCATGATTAGCGCTTATTTTGAGTTTTTGGCCCAATTCTGCGCGTCCAACGTAGCCGCAACCACCTGCCGGACTGATATTTCCAAATCGGCGTGCAACCGTTCGCGCAATTCTGCCCACTGGTTGGCAAGCGTGGCACGCACAAGCCGGTCAAATTCTTCCTCCAGGCGCTGCTCAAAAATAGGTTGCAGCTGGCGCAGTACCAAATCAACCACGGCCTGCACCTCATCAACCCGGGTCTTTGGAACCAGGTTGCCCAAAGTGCCGGGGTCCACCACCTCGGTCAGCGTTGGAACAAATCGTGGTGCGGGCCTTGACACGGGGTTCATGAAGTCACTTTCTGCAGATCATGGCGAGCCAAGTGAAAACCGGCCTCCGCGTAGTATTTCCATCGTCCACGGGCCAGCCTTCTGTCATCAGCGTCCAGGCTGACGACTTCGATCAGTCGCGCAAACCGGTCAAACCCAT
The DNA here is from genome assembly GCA_903886165.1 of uncultured beta proteobacterium. Classification (GTDB taxonomy): domain Bacteria; phylum Pseudomonadota; class Gammaproteobacteria; order Burkholderiales; family Burkholderiaceae_C; genus Rhodoferax. The sequence goes on from CAISLL010000393.1 coordinate 2,247, forward strand.
GTGGCACAGAGTCCCCAAGATTGATCAAAATATCGAAAAATGGCAGAACTTCCAGCGACGGAGCGAGCACAACAGGTGACCTGGAAAGCACAGACTCATCCGCATGCACATTGCAATGCGGCACAAAGTCAGTGCCGGACAGCACCCACAAGGCGGCATCAAGTTGCGCAAGCGCTTCCCCAGGACCGGTCACAACCAGTTTCGCGCCGCCACCGACAGCCTTGCGAAGCAACCGGCACACATGGTTCAAGCGATCTGGCGCGTTGAAATGAAAAGCGATTTCGGTCAATCGACTGGCCCTGCCTCAACTTGATCGAGCAAATAGTCCAGCAGCAAACCCACCGGGCGACCGGTGGCGCCTTTGGCGGCGCCACTCTTCCAGGCGGTGCCTGCAATGTCCAGATGCGCCCAGCGGTATTTGGCTGTAAACCGCTGCAGAAACTTGGCAGCCGTCACGGCACCACCTGAGCGGCCCGCCACGTTGGCCACATCTGCAAAGCTGGTTTTTAGACCTTCTGCATATTCATCGTCAAGCGGCATCTGCCAGCACAGGTCTTGTGACGATTCGCCGGCCGCAAGCAACGCAGCCGACAACTGTGCATCGGCTGTGAAAAACCCGCTGCGGACAGCCCCCAGCGCAACCACACAGGCGCCAGTCAGGGTAGCAATGTCCAGCACCGCCTTGGGCTTGAAGCGCTCGGCATAGGTCAGCGCATCACACAGCACCAGACGCCCCTCGGCGTCGGTGTTCAGCACTTCAATGGTCTGCCCACTCATGCTGGTCACCACGTCACCCGGCTTGACGGCGCGCCCGCCTGGCAAATTCTCACAAGCGGCAATCAAGCCCACCACATTGATGTCTGGCTGCAATTCAGCCAGCGCGCGGAACACCCCCAACACGCTGGCAGCGCCACACATGTCGTACTTCATTTCGTCCATTTCCGCCGCTGGCTTGATGGAAATGCCACCGCTGTCAAACGTAATGCCCTTGCCCACCAGCACCACCGGGGCGTCTGACTTGGCTGCACCGTTGTAGCGCATCACAATGAAACGCAGGGGTTCATCGGAGCCTTTGGCGACAGCCAACAAGGCCCCCATGCCAAGCTTGCTCACATCCTTTTGCCCCAACACGTCAACCTTGATGCGCGAAAATTTGGCCAAGGCCTTGGCCACACCTGCCAGGTGGGTGGGCGTGGCGTAATTAGCTGGCCGGTTGCCCCACTCCTTGGCCAACTCAATGCCACTCACTGCCGCAACTGCCCGTGCAAAGCTGGCACCCAAGGCCTTGTCATCGGGCACAGCCACCGTGACCTGTTGTATGGACCGACCCTGCTTGTCAGACTTGGTGGTGGTGTAGGCATAACTCACCTCTGCCAGCGTTGTCACAGCGACCCGAAGCATTGGTGCGTCGGGCTGCTGTAAAAAACCCAGCCTCACCTGGCGCGGCTTGGCTGCCTTGACCGCAGACGCGGCGGCCGCAATGCCTTTGCGCACATCAGCAATCGCACCTTGCCCAACATGGACCAGCACCAAGTGGGTGGCCGCAAACCCGATGGGCCGGTAGATGTCCAGCAATTTCCCCGATTTGGCCTCCAGGTCACCAGCTTTCAGGGCTTTGGTGATCAACACTGACAACGCATCCTTGCCCGCCTGAAAAGCGTCCGACACCAGTAACAGGTAAACATCGCATTTTTCGCGGGATACCAACGACGGGTCAAAAATCCTGAGTTCAAAGTTCATAATGGGTGGTTTCCTTTGTCACAATGTTATTCCATTCCTCCTTACGCAAAGAGTTGTCGCGCAGTTTTGGGGCCACACTGGTTGTGCTGGTCACAGTGGTCATGACCATGACCTTGATTCGTACCCTTGGGCAGGCGTCGCGCGGCAGCTTCGACCCTTCTGACGTGACACTGGTCATGGGTTACACCGTGCTCGCCTACACCCCAACTTTGCTGGGCATGAGCCTGTTCATCTCGATCATCTCCACCCTCTCCAGAATGTACCGGGACAGCGAAATGGTGATCTGGTTTTCCAGCGGCAAGGGGCTGTCGGCATTGCTCCCCCCCCTGATGCGTTTTTCATGGCCGATTTTTGCGGCCATTGCCGCACTCGCCCTGTTTGTCCTGCCATGGACCAACCAAAACATCGACGACCTGAGAGCCCAGTACAACAAGCGTGGCGACCTGGAACGAGTCGAGCCTGGCCAGTTTCAGGAATCTGCCGACGGTTCCCGTGTTTTTTTCATCGAGAAAGACACGCGCGGCCAACAATCAGGCACAAACGTCTTTATTGCCACCACTGAAAATGCCAAGCAAACCGTCACATCTGCGCGCAGCGGGCGCATCGAGACCCTCCCTCAGGGGCGTTTCCTGTTGCTTGACAGCGGCCAACGGCTGGAGTCCTTCCAGGACACCAACCAGTTGAAAGTCAGCGAATTCGAGGAATACGGCGCACAAATCACGTCAAACCCCTTTACCGGGCCAGACATTGCCCACATCAATACCCTGAGCACCCGATCGCTGCTCGATGCGCCAACCAACGCCGCCATGGGTGAATTGTCGTGGCGCCTCGGCTTGGTACTGGCGGCATTCAATCTCGTGATCATTGGTGTTGCCATCTCCAGCGTGAACCCCAGGGTTGGCAAAAGCATCAACGTCGTTTTTGCCCTGTTCGCTTTTATTTTCTATTTCAACCTGCTGAGCCTGGGCCAAAGCTGGATCACTGGCGGAAAAATCAGCTTCGCCACGTACTTGCTGGGATTACACGGCGGGGTCTTGACACTGGCCGTTTTTTGGCTGGCCAAAGGCCACAACAACTGGCACTGGCGCAACCTTGCAAGTCGCCGCCCGGTGCATGGACTGGCGAAGGACATCACCCCATGAGGACGCTGCGCCGCCTGATTCACGGCGAAGTACTCCGCTCGGTGGGTTTCGTCACGCTGGGCTTTTTGTCGCTTTTTTTCTTCTTTGACTTTGTTGAAGAAGTCCAGGCGGTGGGGCGCCACGCCGCCAGTGGCTACACATTGGTGCATGCACTCGCCTATGTGTCCCTGATGATCCCGAGCCACCTCTATGAATTGATGCCGATCGCGGTGCTGATCGGCACCATTTTTGTCATGTCACGGCTCGCCCAAAGCTCCGAATACACCATTTTGCGCACCAGCGGGCTAGATCCGTGGCGCGCACTGAAGACCTTGCTGCTGCTCGGGTCGGCCTTTGTGGCGCTTACCTTTGCCATTGGCGACTATGTGTCGCCGGTTGCAGACCGCACGGCGCAACTTCTCAAGTCCCGCTATACCGGGCGCATCACCATCGGCCAGACAGGAGCCTGGCTCAAGGAAAAGCAGGACTACGGGCAATACGCCGTGAATGTGGGCGAACTCACACCCGATGGCAATCTGATCGGTGTGCGTATTTTTGAGTTTGACAACCGTGGGCTGCTGGTGTCGATGATGCGGGCCGACAGCGCCACACTGGAAGAGGCTGACGCCTGGGAGCTTCATCAGGTGCACCGCACAGATTTCCCGCTTTCGGGTGCCGGGGCTGGTGCCATTGAGCGCGCCCAGATGGCCAGCCTTCGCTGGCCCAATCAGATCAGCGCCGAAATGGTGTCAGCGGCCCTTCTCAAACCCGAGCGCATGAGCACATATGACCTATTCCAGTACATCGGTCACCTGCAAAAAAATGCACAGACCGCCCAACGCTATGAAATCGAGTTCTGGAAAAAAGTCTTCTACCCGCTGAGTTGTCTGGTGATGGTGGTGCTTGCGCTGCCCTTTGCCTACCTGCACTTTCGCTCCGGCAGCATCACCAGCTATGTGTTTGGCGGGGTGATGGCGGGCATCAGCTTTTTCCTACTGAACAACGTGTTTGGCTACATGGGCAACCTGCAGGACTGGCAGCCGTGGCTCACTGCAGCCTTGCCCGGCCTGATTTACTCGCTTGTGTCACTTACCGCATTTGGCTGGCTGGTGCTCAGGCGATGACCGGTCGAACACCGCATACTTCACAACCTTGAAACTTTCGACGAAAGCATCCGGCCATGCACGCAACCATTCTCTTCGGCCACGGCTCGCGCGATCCTGCCTGGCGCAGACCCATTGACAGCGTCGCCGTGCGCATGCTTGAACTCAGTCCCCAGAGCTGTGTGCGATGCGCCTTTCTGGAAATCACCGAGCCAGATCTTGCAAGCGTCACGGCAGATCTGGCTGCCACCGACGTCACACACATCACCATCGTTCCAATGTTCCTGGGCGTTGGCCGACATGCCCGTGAAGACCTGCCAGTGCTTGTCACCGAACTGCAGCAAACCTACCCCGCCATCAGTTTTGTGTTGAGGCCTTCGGTCGGCGAAGACCCACGTGTGGTGGAAATGTTGGCGAAGTTGTCGCTCCCGGACGCCTGATCAGGCCACCACCCAGACTGGCGTAAGGTACCTCGCACCATGAACCTTCATCAATTCCGCTTCGTCCAGGAGGCCGTCCGGCGCGACCTGAACCTCACCGAGGCAGCGAAGTCGCTGCACACCTCTCAACCTGGTGTGTCCAAGGCCATCATCGAGCTGGAAGAGGAGCTTGGCATTGAGATATTTGCCCGTCACGGCAAGCGACTAAAGCGCGTGACAGAGCCCGGCCAGCAAGTACTCAAATGCATTGATGTGATCATGCGTGAGCTCAGCAACCTCAAACGCATTGGGGAGCAGTACAGCACCGAAGACAGCGGCACGCTGTCGATCGCCACCACCCACACACAGGCGCGTTATGTGCTGCCCGAGCCGGTTGCCAGGCTGCGCCAGGCCTACCCCAAGGTCAACGTCAGCCTGCACCAGGGCTCGCCAGACCAGGTGGCGCGCATGTTGATCGACGAAGTGGCTGAAATCGGTATTGCCACAGAGGCCCTGGACAGCTACACCGAACTTGTCACCCTGCCCTGTTATGAATGGCAGCACGTGCTGGTGCTACCCGGTGGGCATCCGCTGTGTACCAAAGAAAACCTGACGCTGGAAGACATCGCGCAAGAGCCACTGATCACCTACCACCCGTCTTACACCGGGCGCACCAAAATTGACCACGCCTTTGCAGTGCGCAAACTGGTGCCCCGCATCGCCCTGGAAGCCATTGACTCCGACGTGATCAAGACCTACGTCAAGCTTGGCCTGGGAGTAGGGATTGCGGCTGAAATGTCGGTGCGGGATGTGATGGACAACGAGTCCCAGTCTGGTCTGGTGGTGCGCCCTGCCGGCCAGCTCTTTGGTCAGAACGTGGCGCGGGTGGCCTTCAAGCGCGGCGCCTACCTGCGCAATTTTGTGTACAAATTCGCTGAACTTCTGAGCAACCGCCTCGACCGCAACCTGGTCGCCCGCGCCATGACCGGCCATGTCAATGACTATGAATTGTGAGACCTTGCGGGACAGACCGCCGCTACACGAAGTGAGCCAGCTCTGTCCTCAACTGATTAAATCCTTGCGGGACATACCGCAGCTCACGAAGTCGGCAAGCTCTGTCCTCAACACATCAATATGATCACTTTGAAATCAAAGCTACCCAAAGTCGGCACAACCATCTTCACCGTCATGTCGGCGCTTGCGGTGGAAAAAAATGCGGTCAACCTGGGCCAGGGCTTTCCTGACTTTGACTGCGACCCGGAACTGCTCCATGCCGTCACCCGCGCCATGCAAAGCGGTTTCAACCAATACCCGCCGATGGCCGGTGTACCAATGCTCCGTGAGGCGGTTGCGTCAAAAATTGCATCACTTTACGGTCATTGCTACTCAGCCAACACTGAAATCACCATCACAGCCGGTGCCACCCAGGCCATCTTCACAGCCATCCTGTCTGTAGTGCATGCTGGTGATGAGGTGATCGTGCTGGAACCCTGCTATGACAGCTATGTGCCCAACATCGAGTTGGCCGGGGGCATTGCTGTGCGCGTGCCCCTGAGTCCTGGCAGCTTTCGCCCCGACTTTGCGCGCATCGCCGCAGCCATAACCCCCAAAACCCGCGCCATCGTCGTCAACTCGCCGCACAACCCGAGCGGCACGGTCTGGACCGCACACGAGATGCAGCAACTTGACGCGCTGCTGGCCCCGACCAAGGTGCTGTTGATCGGTGACGAGGTCTACGAACACATGGTGTTTGACGGCCACAACCACCAAAGTGCGGCAAGTTACCCCGGTCTGGCAGAGCGTGCCTTTGTGGTGTCGAGTTTTGGCAAGACCTTTCACGTGACTG
>CAISLL010000394.1 GCA_903886165.1 uncultured beta proteobacterium
CCGCCCACGGCATGCACCACCACGCTGCCGGCAAAGTCGTGAAACTCGGCACCGGTCAGGCCTTTGAGCCAGGCCTGTACGCCAAAGTGCTGGTTCCAGGCGATACCCTCAAAAAATGGGTAAATGAAGCCGACGATCACCGCCGTGGCAATCAGCTGTGGCCAGAAGCGGGCGCGCTCTGCAATGCCACCGGAAATGATTGCTGGAATCGCCGCAGCAAAGGTTAGCAGGAAGAAAAACTTGACCAGGTCGTAACCGTTTTTGGCCGCCAATTCTTCTGCCCCCACAAAGAAGTGGGTGCCGTAGGCCACGCCGTAGCCCACCAGGAAATACACCACGGTGGAGACCGAGAAATCGACCAGAATTTTCACTAGCGCATTCACCTGGTTCTTGCGCCGCACGGTGCCCAACTCCAGAAATGCAAAACCGGCATGCATGGCCAGCACCATGATGCCGCCGAGAAGGATGAACAAGGCATCTGCGCCCTGTTTGAGTGCTTCCATGAGAACCTCTTTGAGTGAATTGCAAGTTATTGGTGCGTTTTTGGTGGCTTGGTTAAAAACGCACCAATTTAAAGCAAGAAACGCGCCACATTGGTGATGCGGGTTAGCGCGCTACAATGCTGGGTGTCATTGGGGAGTAGCCGCCCTTCTTCGTTGAGAGGGGCTTGCGTCAACAGACTTGTTTTGTCACCTCTGGCAGACATGGCGCAAGCAGGGTTCACACACGTGGATTCTGGCGAGACCTTTGGCTGCATGCCTCCGTTTTGGCCGGGGTTGCCGTGCAGTCATTGGTTTATTTACCGGCCGGAGACCCTCATGGAAGCTTTTTTAATTTCAACCGGCATCGTCGCACTGGCAGAGATGGGCGACAAAACCCAACTTCTGGCACTTATTCTTGCGGCGCGTTTTCGTAAACCCTGGCCGATTGTGTGGGGCATTTTTGTCGCCACTCTCGCCAACCACGCCATGGCCGGTGCCGTGGGTGCCTGGGTCAACAGCGTATTGGGCCCAGACGTGTTGCGCTGGGTGCTCGGGGTGTCCTTCATTGCCATGGCGGTGTGGATGCTGATTCCAGACAAGATGGATGACGATGGGGCACCCAGTGCGCCGCGCTTCGGCATCTTCGGCACCACCTTGGTGGCATTTTTTCTGGCCGAAATGGGCGATAAGACACAAATTGCCACCGTCATGCTGGCAGCCAAGTACCAGGCGTTTTACTGGGTCATTGCCGGCACGACGGTGGGCATGATGCTGGCCAATGCGCCGGTGGTCTGGCTTGGTGAGCGCATGACGCGGCTGGTGCCGCTGCGTGTGGTGCACATCGTGTCCGCGGTGATTTTCATGGGGCTGGGGTTGTGGGCTTTGCTCGTGGAATTCTGACCCTCAAAAAGGCAAGTCCTGATCTCGCGGGTTGATATACTGCGACGGCGCCGATTTGCCAGAATTGCGGGCGCATAACAAGTACCGCTAAAGATGCCTACCAACCCGGTTTTGCCTTTAGCGATGCCGGGTTTTTTGTTTCCAGCCATTTGAAAATGATCGCTATCCCCCAGTCCATGCACTTTGATGCTGCGTTGCCTCTGCAAAGCGGGGCTTCATTGCGCGACTACGATTTGAGCTTTGAGACCTACGGCATACTCAATGCCAGCAATACCAATGCCGTGCTGGTGTGCCACGCCTTGAATGCCTCGCACCACGTGGCCGGGGTCTATGCCGGGCAGGACAAAAGCGAGGGCTGGTGGGACAACATGATTGGCCCCGGCAAGCCGCTTGATACGAACAAGTTTTTTGTCATTGGGGTCAACAACCTGGGCTCATGTTTTGGTTCGACCGGCCCGATGCACATCAACCCCGACACTGGCCGCGTGTACGGTGCCGACTTTCCGGTGGTCACGGTTGAAGACTGGGTCAACGCGCAAGCCCGCTTGCTGGACGCTCTGGGCATTGACACGTTGGCAGCCGTGATGGGTGGTTCCTTGGGCGGCATGCAGGCGCTGAGCTGGACGCTGCAATACCCGCACCGGGTGCGCCATGCGGTGGTGATCGCCAGTGCGCCTAACCTGACGGCAGAAAACATCGCCTTCAACGAAGTGGCGCGCCGTGCCATCCAGACCGACCCCGACTTTCATGGAGGCCATTTTTACCAGCACGGCACGGTGCCAAAACGCGGCCTGCGCATTGCCCGCATGATCGGCCACATCACCTACCTGAGTGATGACGTGATGAATGAGAAGTTTGGGCGGCAGCTGATTTCGGCAGGCAAAGGCGATGTCGAGCGTGATTACTTTTTCAGCACGCTGGAAGCAGAGTTCCAGATAGAAAGTTACCTGCGTTATCAGGGCGACAAGTTTGCCGAATACTTTGACGCCAACACCTACCTGCTGATCACCCGGGCGCTTGACTACTTTGACCCGGCGCGCCGTTATGGCGGTAACCTGAGCCTGGCGCTGGCCCGTTCGAGCGCAAAATTTTTGCTGGTGAGCTTCACCACCGACTGGCGCTTTTCGCCCAAGCGCAGCCGCGAGATCGTCAAGGCGCTGCTCGACAACAAGCGCAATGTCAGTTACGCCGAGATAAATGCCCTTCACGGGCATGATGCTTTTTTGCTTGATGACCCTCGTTATACAAGCGTCATTAGCTCTTATTTTGATGGCGTCGAGGTGCAACCATGAGCGACCTTCAAATCATGCAGGCATTGGGTCAGCTGGTTCCTGAAGGTTCCCGTGTGCTGGATCTGGGCTGTGGCGACGGTGCCATGCTGGCGCACCTCAAACAAGCCCGCGGTTGCAGTGGATATGGCATAGAAATCGACGACACCAATGTGCTCGCCTGCGTGAAACGTGGTGTCAACGTGATCCAGATCAACCTGGATGAAGGCCTGAGCATGTTTGAAGATGCCTCGTTTGACGTGGTCCTGCAGATCGACACCCTGCAACACCTGCGCAATGCCGAGGTGATGCTGCGTGAGACGGTGCGGGTCGGGCGCATTGGGATCGTGGCTTTCCCCAACTTTGCACACTGGCCCAATCGCCTGAGCGTGCTCAAGGGCCGCATGCCGGTGACCAAGCGCCTGCCTTACCAGTGGTTTGACACCCCCAACATCCGTGTCGGCACGCATACCGACCTGGGGGTGCTGGCGCAACGCTGCGGCCTCAAGGTGCAGGACAGCTTTGGCCTGCAAGACGGCGAAGTGGTGCGCCTGCTGCCCAACCTGCTGGCGGGCACCTCGGTGTACAGACTGTCCCGATAGGGCCGGGCGCAGCGCTTACAGCGACAGGCGGTTAGCGACAAAGTCCGCATCTTTTTCACCCCGGCCCGAGAGGTTGACCAAAATGGGCTGCTCGGGTGACATGGTCTTGGCCAGCTTCATGGCGTAGGCAACCGCGTGGGCGCTTTCAGGTGCCGGAATGATGCCTTCGGTACGTGACAGGGTCATGAAGGCGTCCGGACATTCCTGGTCGTCAATGACTTCGTACTGCACCCGGTCGATGTCTTTGAGGTAGCAGTGCTGCGGGCCAACGCCGGGGCAATCCAGCCCGGAGGCGATGGAGTACACCGGCAGCGGGTTGCCCTGCCCGTCTTGCAGCGTGTAACACGAGAAGCCGTGGATGGCGCCTTTGGTGCCGAGGGTGAGCGTGGTGGCATGGTCGGGGGTGTCGAGCCCTTTGCCGCCGGGTTCGACGCCAACCAGCCTGACC
>CAISLL010000395.1 GCA_903886165.1 uncultured beta proteobacterium
ACCATGGCGCACCAACTCGGCGGCACCGTCACCAGTGGCCATCAGCGGGAGTTTGGTTCCGCCAACGTGCGTGCCCATGGCCACACAGCCTTGCTTGACGGCATTCAGGACTTCACCACGCCGGAAGGTCACGGCATGCTGGACGTCTGGATGAGCCACGGCGACAAGGTCACCGAGTTGCCTCCAGGCTTCAAACTGATGGCCAGCACCGACAGCTGCCCGATCGCCGGCATGGCCGACGAAGCGCGTCGCTTTTATGCGGTGCAGTTTCACCCGGAAGTGACCCACACCAAGCGTGGTGCGGCGATTCTTGAGCGTTTTGTGCTGGAGATTTGTGGCACCCGCGCCGACTGGATCATGGGTGACTACATCAGTGAAGCCGTTGCACAAATCCGCGCTCAGGTAGGTGACGAAGAGGTTATTTTGGGACTCTCCGGCGGTGTCGATTCTTCGGTGGCCGCCGCCCTGATCCACCGTGCCATTGGTGATCAGCTGACCTGTGTTTTTGTTGACCATGGCCTCTTGCGCCTGAACGAAGGCGACATGGTGATGGACATGTTTGTAGGCAAACTCCACGCCAAGGTGATTCGCGTGGATGCGGCTGACCAGTTCCTGGGGCACCTCGCAGGTGTCAGTGAGCCAGAGGCCAAACGCAAAATCATCGGGCGCGAATTTGTAGAGGTTTTCAAGGCTCAAGCTCTTTTCCTTAAAGAATCAGATGCTACTAAATCATGTGCAAAGTGGCTTGCCCAAGGGACTATTTATCCCGATGTGATTGAGTCCGGTGGCGCCAAGAACAAGAAAGCCGTGGTCATCAAGAGCCACCACAATGTCGGTGGTCTGCCTGAGCAATTGGGTCTGAAGCTGCTGGAGCCCTTGCGCGAGTTGTTCAAGGACGAAGTACGTGAACTGGGTGTCGCGTTGGGTCTGCCGCACCACATGGTCTACCGCCACCCGTTTCCTGGGCCTGGCCTGGGCGTGCGAATTCTGGGTGAAGTCAGGAAGGAATACGCTGACCTGTTGCGCCGGGCCGATGCCATCTTCATTGAAGAATTGAATAATTTCGTCGATGAAGCCACCGGCAAGACCTGGTACGAACTCACCAGCCAGGCCTTCACTGTGTTTCTGCCTGTCAAGAGCGTTGGCGTGATGGGTGATGGCCGCACCTACGACTATGTGGTCGCCCTGCGTGCGGTGCAAACCAGCGATTTCATGACCGCCGACTGGGCCGAATTGCCCTACGCGCTGCTGAAAAAAGTGTCGGGCCGCATCATCAACGAAGTGCGCGGCATCAACCGCGTTACCTATGACGTGAGCAGCAAACCACCGGCCACGATTGAATGGGAGTGAGGTCGCCCGGACTCCTTGCATGAAACGCATCACGGCAGGATGCTGCAATAATGTTCTGATGTACTTGCCAGCCCAATTTTCCGCCAAAGACCAGAGTCACGCCCGACAGTTGATGCGTGAGTACCCGTTTGCCAGTCTGATCTCGGTGGACGACGACGGCTTGCCGTTTGTCACACCATTGCCACTGCATCTGCTTGAAGAAAACGGCGACATGCTGCTGCTGGGGCATTGCGCCAGGCCCAACCCCCATTGGCGCTACCTGCAGGCGCGGCCGCAGGCGGTGGTCAGCTTCATGGGGCCGCAGGCCTACATGAGCCCAAAGGTCTACCCCGATCTGACGCGTGTGCCAACGTGGTCCTATCTGATGGTGCAATGTGTGGTTCAGGCCCGGCTGGTTGACACCTTTGCAGACAAAGACCGGCTGCTCAAACACCTGATTCAGGATCATGACCCTGCCTACGCCGCGCAGTGGCGTGGTTTGGGCGAGGACTATCAACACAAGATGATGAGTGGGATTCAGGCTTTTGAGCTGAAGGTGACCCAGCTTCAGTGCAAGCTCAAGCTCAACCAGCATCGCCCTGAATCCCATGCAGCCATGCATGCCGCTTATGCGGATGGCAACGACAACGAGCGGGCGCTGGCCGACTGGATGCTGCGCCTGGGGCTGGTGGGTGCTGTGACGGGAGAGTCCTGATGCGCGGATTGTTTGGTCTGGTGGGCTTGCTCGTGGCGCTGGCCGCGGTGGGTCTGGTGGTGCGCAAGCAGATGGCGGTAGTCCGAGCGCCTGTGCCTGCCCTGAAAACGCCTGCCGATGGGGTTGTCGGTGCGCCGCCGACACCCGCCAACGCCGCCCAGCAGGGGCCACAGATTCAAGAACAGGTGAAAGCGGCTGTGGACGCTGCGATGCAGCCGCGTCCGAAGCCTGACGACAAGTGAACCCCTTTGAGGCCGGGCAAAACGCGCAGTGGATGCGTGCCGCATTGGCTGAGGCACAGGCGGCCAGCGCCGCAGGTGAGGTGCCGGTAGGGGCGGTGGTGGTTCGGCAGGGGCAAGTTATTGGCCGTGGCCGCAATGCCCCGATCCAACGCCATGACCCCAGCGCCCATGCAGAGATGCTGGCGTTGCGCATGGCGGCAACCGCCTTGGGCAATTACCGCCTGGACGACTGCGAGCTGTTTGTCACGCTGGAGCCCTGTGCGATGTGTGCCGGTGCCATGTTGCACGCCCGGCTCAGGTGCGTCTTTTTTGGTGCCGCCGACCCAAAGACCGGCGTAGCCGGCTCGGTGCTGAATCTGTTTGACAAACCTCAACTCAACCATCAGACGCAGGTGCAAGGCGGTCTGCTGGCTGCTGAGTGCGCCGCGCTGTTGCAAAGTTTCTTCAAGGCCCAGCGGCAACGCAAGACGCTGTCTGCCAGCCCGTTGCGTGAAGATGCCTTGCGTACACCCATGAGCCGGTTTGACGGGCTTTCGCCCATGCCTGGTGTCTCGGTTTATCTGAACGATCTTCCGTCTCTTAACGGCTTGCGCCTGCACTATGTGGATGCCGGGCCAGCGGACGCGGATCAGGTCATCTTCTGCCTGCACGGCTATGGCAGTTGGTCGCAGGTTTGGCAGTTGGACATGGCACAGCACCTGGCGCGGGGCGCGCGTGTGTTGGTGCCGGATCTTGTTGGATTTGGCAAGAGCGACAAACCCAAGAAGGAGGCAACTCACCAGGTAGTCTGGCATGCGCAGGTCTTGTCTGAGTTATTGACACGGCTGGACTTGCATCAGGTGTTGTTGCTGGAGTCGGCAACCGATGCCGTGCACGAGCCTTCGGTAGACGCGTCGTCAGGCCGGTCGCTTGGCCAAATGCTGACGGTGCTGGCAGGGCATCGTTTGCTTCGGCGAGAATCCTGCGTGGTGCCACGTCTGACCGAGGCGGCGCTGGCAGCACCTTATCCTGATTCCGGGCACCAGGCGGGCTTGCGTGCATTGGCGCCTCTGGCGCGCCTTGCAGTGACGCAACGTGCACAGAAAAATACATGAACAAGAAACACATCTATATTTACTCTCCCTCAGGTGCCGTGCGTGACAAGGCCGCTTTCAAGCGAGGGATCGCCCGCTTGCGTGCCCTGGGTCATGAGGTTGAAGTTGACCCGGATGCGCTCGCCAGTCATCAGCGTTTTGCCGGTGACGACGCCACCCGTTTGGCGGCTATTCACCGTGCTGCCGCCAGCGGTGCCGATGTGGCGTTGATCTCGCGTGGGGGTTACGGCTTGACGCGGATCCTGCCCGGGATTCACTACAAGAAAGTTGCGAAAGCCATCGACAAGGGAATGCACTTTGTTGGCATCAGCGACTTCACGGCGTTCCAAAATGCGGTGCTGGCAAAAAGCGGAGCCGTTACCTGGGCCGGCCCTGCGCTGTGCGAGGGTTTTGGCGTGGGGGGTGAGCCCGACCATGCATTGCAGGGCGCACCTGCGAGTCCGGCTCCAGATGACATCATGGAAGCCTGTTTTGATGACTTGTTGCAGGGGCAGGGCGAAGGCACAGGCTGGCGCCAGCATCTGCTGCGCAACTCATCTGCTATTGAAAGTGGAGCTGATAGCGCTTTATCCAAAAGGGCTATGGCCAATTTTTCCATAAATGATTCGGTGTTGTGGGGCGGTAACCTGACCGTGCTCACCTCGCTGCTTGGCACACCATACTTTCCTGACATCAAAGGCGGTATTCTGTTTTTGGAAGATATCGCGGAGCACCCCTATCGGATCGAACGCATGTTGACCCAGTTGCTGCATGCGGGTGTGCTGGCGCGCCAGAAAGCGGTGCTGATGGGTCAGTTCACCGACTTCAAACTGGTCAATCACGACCGAGGTTTCAAACTGCAGACCGTCATTGATTGGGTCCAGGCAAGGATCAAGGCACCGGTGCTGACCAACCTGCCTTATGGCCATGTGCAGACCAAGGTCCTGTTGCCGGTGGGTGCCAATGTCGATCTTGGGGTGGAGGGGCGCGATGCCCTGCTGGTCTGGGGTCATGTGTCGTGATTTGGGGACAAAGTTCACCTAAACTCAGTACCTATCTTTAAGGGCCATTTGTTCATGGGCGTTCAATCCACTGTCGTGTTTGCTGACCTGTTTGGTAGCACGGGCGTCTTTGAATCCCTGGGCAACGCCAAAGCAACCGAAGCGGTCACTCAGGTTACAACCTGGCTGGCAGAAAAATTCCAGCTCAACGGCGGGCGGGTGGTCAAGTTTCTGGGCGATGGGGTGTTGGTGACTTTCAAGGAAAACCAAAACGCGGTGGATGCGGTGGTGGACGTCCAGCGTGCCTACGAAAAACGTCTGCCGCATTCGACATCCGATGTCTACATGCCGCTTCGGATCGGTGTGGCAAGGGGTGACGTCGAGATGGTGGACGATGATTGTTACGGTGATGCTGTCAACATTGCCGCACGGTTGAGCGAGTTGACGGGTCCACATCAGATCTGGGCGAACAGCGAGGTGGTTGCAGGCGGCAAGCTTTCACCGGGTACGCGATCACGCCTGTTGGGCCCGATTCATGTCAGAGGCCGGGCAGAACCCTGTACCGTGTATCAAATTGAGTGGCAGGAAGACATTGACTCGGAGTTTTTCACCGTCCAGGCGCCGTTTGCCGATGGATTGGAAGACCCCAAGATAGATGTCCTTGGGTGCCATCTTGAGCTGGCGTGGCTGGACCAGCGCAAGATTTTCAGGGCGTTCGAGTTACCGATCTACATTGGTCGCATTCGGCAAGCCGAATTTGTTGTGAGTGACCCGCATGTCTCAAGAAAACACGCTCGCCTGGACTGGCGCAACGGCAGCGTCATCCTGACAGATGTCAGTTCCTATGGCTGTTGGGTGCGGTTTGCCGGTGGTGGCGCAAATTTGTCACTGAGGCACGAAGAGTGCGTTCTGCACGGCCAGGGTGAAATCGCGCTGGGGACACCGTTTGGCGACCTCAGCGCTCCGGTCATCACATTTTGGGTTCGATAGTGCCTGCCGGGGGCTTTCCGTTTGCGGTGGATGTGTCGACCCGGCGGGCGCCGTCAAATCGGCGGCTCCAGTACGACAGGCCCATGTTGTCCACCCGCACTTCGGAGCCCGGCTTCGGGGAATGAATGAATTTTCCTTCACCGATGTAAATGCCGACGTGGCTGAAGGCACGCCTCATGGTGTTGAAAAACACGAGGTCGCCGGGTTGCAGGTCCGTCTGGTCGATGCGCTGGGTGGTCGCGGCCTGCTGTTCGGCCTTGCGCGGCAGGATCAAGCCAATGGTTTGTGAATACATGGCTTTGACAAACCCGCTGCAGTCAAAACCAGTTTCCGCCGTGCTTCCACCACGTTTATAGGGCACGCCCAGGAAGCCCATGGCGTTCCCGACCAGGTCCGAGGCCGTGTGGGTCACTGACTCGCGCATCTGGTCGATTTGCGACAGCAGCCCTTTGCCTTCGAGCAGGCGGCTCATGTCGTCAGGCGTCGCGGGAGGAGCTGCGTGAACCGTGTTGGCCAACAACAGACCAAATATGAGGGCAGCGGTGCGCAGGGGATGTAGCATGAGGAGAGTTTAACTGCTTTAATGACTCGAAATCGCACCTGAAAATTCATCCGAAACCATGGGTCCGAAACTGCTGAGGCGACTTTCAACTGCAAGGCAAACCTGCGCGAAAGACCGCCGGCCCGGTCGGGGTCGTGTGCCTGCTGGATGGGCGGGTGTCAGCATGATGATGAAAATTCAGAAAATAGCATTAAATGTGAAAAATAGACCATTTGCTCTTTTAAATGAATGGCCTTTAGCTATACTTTTGATAGTAATATAGCCCACGAATGACGCATCCTCCTTCCTTTTTGTCACACTTTGATTTTCCACCAATTTAGAAAGCCCGCCATGCTGCTTGATGCTGAACTCTCCCAACTCGTGCTTGTGGACTACCAGACCCGCCTGATGCCAGCGATCTTTGAGGCGCCGCAGGTGCTGTCCAACGCGATGCGACTTGCACAAGTTTCCAGGCTACTGCACGTGCCGGTTTGGGGCACCGAGCAAAATCCGTCCAAATTGGGCGCAAACCCGCCTGAATTGCGCGTCTTGTGTCAAAACACGCTGGCCAAAATGCAGTTCAGCGCGGTTGAAGAGGGATTGGGCGAGTGGCTTCGGCCGACGCTCAAAGCGCCCACAGGCAACGCCCGCAGTCTGCCCAAACACTTGCAAAAACCGTCCAATACCCCAACTGAGCGCAGCAGCATTGTGATCGGGGGCTGTGAGGCGCATGTGTGTCTTATGCAAACCGCGCTGCATTTGCTCGAAGACGAGTTTGACGTGTGGGTGGTGACCGATGCCTGCAGTTCCCGCACCGAGCGTAACCGTGATGCGGCGTTTGACCGACTGGCTGGTGCCGGGGCTGAATTGGTGACCACCGAGATGGTGGTGTTCGAGTGGTTGCGCAGCGCTGAGCATCCGCAATTCAAGGTGGCGCAATCATTGATCAAGTGAGGCACTGCCCCTTGTCAACCCCATGCGGTTGAAAGTCTTGTTCCCTTGAGACGACCAAACTCAAGGTTGTGAATTGATTGTGTTGTCAGCCCATTGAAAGTTCATGGCTCATAATTATGAATTCAGTTTAACGATAACCACAGGAGACAATTCATGACCACGTACGCCGAATTTCACCAAAGATCACTGACTGACCGCGATGGTTTCTGGGGCGAGCAAGCCCGGTTGGTGGATTGGAAGGTTCAACCGAACCAGATTTGTGACTACAGCAATCCGCCGTTTGCCAGATGGTTTGCTGGTGGCATCACTAACCTGTGCCACAACGCGGTGGATCGCCATCTGAAAGACCGTGCCGACCAGGCAGCGTTGATTTTTGTCTCCACTGAGACCAATCAGGAAAAGGTCTATTCATTCCGCGAACTGCACTCTGAAGTGCAACGCATGGCAGCCGTGCTGAAAGACCTGGGTGTCACCAAGGGTGACCGCGTGTTGATCTACATGCCCATGATTGCCGAGGCCGCCTTTGCCATGCTGGCTTGTGTACGCATTGGCGCCATTCACTCGGTAGTGTTTGGTGGTTTTGCATCTGGCTCACTGGCCTCACGCATTGAAGACGCAGAACCTAAAGTCATTGTCAGTGCCGATGCGGGTTCGCGTGGTGGCAAGGCGGTGGCCTACAAGCCCTTGCTTGATGAAGCGATCAACCTGTCCAAGTACAAGCCGCAAGCTGTGCTGCTGGTGGACCGTGGCCTGGTGGCGATGGATCTGGTGGCAGGCCGGGATCATTTGTGGGGCGGTTTGCGCGAGAAAAATCTGAACACCGTGGTGGAATGCGAGTGGGTCGATGCGACTCACCCCAGCTACACGTTGTACACCAGCGGCACCACCGGCAAGCCAAAAGGTGTGCAGCGCGACACCGGTGGCTATTGCGTGGCGCTGGCGGCCAGCATGAAGCACATCTACGCAGGGAACCCCGGCGAAACCTATTTTTCCACCAGCGACATCGGCTGGGTGGTGGGGCACAGCTACATCATTTATGGCCCGTTGATCTCCGGTATGGCCACCATCATGTACGAAGGCCTGCCAACTCGGCCCGATGGTGGCATCTGGTGGAGCCTGGTCGAAAAATACAAGGTGACAGTGATGTTCAGTGCGCCCACTGCCGTGCGCGTGCTCAAGAAACAAGACCCGGCCTTGCTAACCAAATACGACCTCTCCAGTCTGCGTGCACTGTTTTTGGCGGGTGAGCCGCTTGACGAGCCCACCGCGCAGTGGATCAGTGATGGTCTGGGCAAGCCGATCATCGACAACTATTGGCAGACCGAGACGGGCTGGCCGATCCTCTCGCTGTGCAATGGCGTCGAAAAAGCCCTGAGCAAGTTTGGCTCACCAGGCAAGGCGGTGTACGGCTATGACGTGAAGTTGCTGGACGACCAGACTGGGGAGGAACTGGTTGGCCCCAATCAAAAAGGTGTGGTGGCGGTCGAAGGCCCGTTGCCACCCGGTTGCATGCAGACGGTATGGCGCGACGACGAGCGCTTTGTGAATACCTACTGGAAAAGCGTGCCTGGCAAACTGGTGTACAGCACCTTTGACTGGGGCGTGCGTGATGCCGACGGCTACTACTTCATTTTGGGCCGCACCGACGACGTGATCAACGTGGCAGGGCACCGCCTGGGCACCCGCGAGATCGAAGAGAGCATTTCGGCCCACCCCAACATCGCCGAAGTGGCGGTGGTGGGTGTCGCTGATCAGCTCAAGGGTCAGGTGGCGATGGCGTTTGCTGTGGTCAAGGATGCGGCTCTGGTGGCGGATGAAGCCAGCGCAATCAAGCTTGAAGCGGAGATCTTCAAATTGGTAGACCGCGACCTCGGTGCAGTGGCGCGTCCGGCGCGCGTGCGCTTTGTCACCGTGTTGCCCAAGACGCGCAGTGGCAAGTGCTTGCGCCGCGCCATCACGGCAGTGTGCGAGGGGCGTGACCCTGGCGACCTCACCACCATGGACGACCCGGCGGCGCTGCAGCAAATCAAGGACTTGATCAACGCCTGATCCCCCGTGAAACTGTGACTGTAAGAATTGTGCGACTTTCAGGTGGCACAATTCCTCTCTGCATCAGGCCCTTCCAACGCCACTGTCGCATCCGCCAAACGGTCAAGCCGTGACGCGGGAGGTTAATCAACAATCAGCTTTAACCAGCTAAAGTTTCCCCAAGGGAAATGAAAGTCAGCGAAACATGAGTGAGACAAACACGGTTTACCAAGCCTACCAGGCGAATACCTACCTTTTTGGTGGGAACGCCCCTTACGTCGAAGAGATGTACGAAAACTACCTGGCCAATCCAGGCAGCGTGCCAGACACTTGGCGTGACTATTTTGATGCTCTGCAGAACGTTCCGGCGGTAGATGGCAGCAATTCCAAAGACGTGGCGCACCAGCCGGTCATTGACGCCTTTGCGCAACGCGCAAAAGCCGGTGGCACCAAAGTGGTGGTGGCCAGTGTGGATGCCGAAATGGGTCGTAAACGCACAGCCGCACAGCAGTTGATTGCCGCTTACCGCAATGTCGGGGCCAGCTGGGCGGATCTGGATCCCCTGAAGCGCACAGAGCGGCCGAACATTCCCGATCTTGATCCCGCTTTCTACGGCTTCACTGATGCTGACCAGGAAACCGTATTTGATACCAGCAACACTTTTTTTGGCAAAGACAAGATGCCTCTGCGCGAGTTGCTCAACGCACTGCGCGAAACCTATTGCGGCACAATCGGCGCGGAGTACATGTATCTGACCGATCAGACGCAAAAGCGGTGGTGGCAGCAAAAACTGGAAAGTGTGCGCAGCAAGCCAAGTTTCAACGTTGACCAGAAAAAGCACATTCTTGACCGCCTGACCGCAGCTGAAGGCCTTGAGCGCTTCCTACACACCAAATACGTCGGACAGAAGCGTTTTTCACTTGAAGGTGGCGAGAGTTTCATTGCTGCCATCGACGCATTGATCCAGCAGGCTGGCGCCCGTGGTGTGCAGGAAATCGTGATCGGCATGGCCCACCGTGGCCGCCTGAACGTGCTGGTGAACACCCTGGGCAAGATGCCAGCAGATTTGTTTGCCGAGTTTGACCATACCGCACCTGAAGACCTGCCAGCAGGTGACGTGAAGTACCATCAGGGCTTCAGCTCTGATGTGACGACACCCGGTGGTCCGGTGCACTTGAGTTTGGCGTTCAATCCGTCGCATCTCGAAATTGTCAACCCCGTGGTAGAGGGATCGGTGCGGGCACGCATGGACCGTCGGTCAGACCCCACCGGGCGCCAGGTGCTGCCGGTGCTGGTGCACGGTGACGCCGCGTTTGCCGGTCAGGGTGTCAACCAGGAAACCTTGGCGCTGGCGCAGACCCGCGGTTACACCACGGCGGGCACGGTGCACCTCATCATCAACAACCAGATCGGTTTTACGACTTCTGACCCGCGCGACTACCGCTCCACGCTGTACTGCACCGACATTGTCAAGGGTGTTGAGTCGCCAGTGATGCACGTTAATGGGGATGATCCGGAAGCCGTGGTGATGGCCATGCAGTGGGCGCTTGAGTTCCGCATGGAATTTCGCAAGGACGTTGTGCTGGACATCATTTGCTTCCGCAAACTCGGCCACAACGAGCAGGACACACCGGCGCTGACGCAGCCGCTGATGTACAAGAAAATTGGCGCCCATCCTGGGACCCGCAAGCTCTATGCGGACAAACTTGCCGCCCAGGGCTTGGGCGATACCCTCGGCGATGACATGTTCAAGGCGTTCCGTGCCGCCATGGACGCGGGCAAACACACGGTTGATCCGGTGCTGACCAATTTCAAGAGCAAGTACGCGGTCGACTGGACTCCGTTCCTGGGCAAGAAGTGGACCGATGCTGGCGACACCGCCATTCCAATGGCTGAGTGGAAGCGTCTCGCCGAAAAAACCACTACATTGCCGGCCAGCCTGACACCCCATGCGCTGGTGAAAAAGGTGTACGACGACCGTGCTGCCATGGGGCGTGGTGACATTCCTGTGGATTGGGGTATGGGCGAGCACATGGCATTTGCGTCCTTGGTGGCAAGTGGCTACCCGGTGCGGCTGTCTGGCGAGGACTGCGGTCGTGGCACCTTTACCCACCGCCATGCGGTTATTCATGATCAAAAGCGTGAAAAATGGGACGTGGGCACCTATGTACCATTGCAAAATGTGGCCGAAAACCAGTCGCCCTTTGTTGTCATCGACTCCATCCTGTCCGAAGAAGCGGTGCTTGGCTTTGAGTATGGTTATGCATCGAACGATCCGAACACGCTGGTGATCTGGGAAGCACAGTTTGGTGATTTTGCCAACGGTGCACAAGTGGTGATTGACCAGTTCATTGCCTCCGGTGAGGTCAAGTGGGGACGTGTGAACGGCATCACTCTGATGTTGCCGCACGGTTATGAAGGTCAGGGGCCGGAGCATTCCTCAGCCCGGGTCGAACGCTTCATGCAGTTGGCAGCAGATACCAACATGCAACTGGTGCAACCGACCACAGCCAGCCAGATTTTCCATGTGCTGCGTCGCCAGATGGTGCGCAATCTGCGCAAGCCGTTGGTGATCTTCACGCCCAAGTCGCTGCTGCGGAACAAGGATGCTGCATCCCCACTGTCCGAGTTCACCAAGGGCTCTTTCCAGACCATCATCCCGGATCAGAAAGCGCTCAAGGGCGACAAGGTCAAACGTGTGATTGCCTGCTCTGGCAAGGTTTATTACGACCTGGCCAAGAAACGCGAAGAAAAAGGCAGCGACGACGTGGTCATCATTCGTCTGGAGCAACTCTACCCGTTCCCGCACAAGGCATTTGCCACCGAGCTCAAGAAGTACCCCAACGTCACCGAGGTGGTTTGGGCACAGGATGAGCCACAAAACCAGGGCGCCTGGTTCTTCGTGCAGCATTACATCCATGAAAACATGCTTGAGGGGCAAAAACTGGGGTATTCCGGTCGGGCCGCATCGGCATCGCCCGCTGTGGGCTACGCGCATCTGCATCAGGAGCAACAAAAAGCTTTGGTTGAAGGCGCGTTTGGCAAGCTCAAGGGCTTCATCCTGACCAAATAAGGCAGACCCCTGGTTGAAACCGTTTGCGGCGGGCGAGAAGCCCGTCGTACAAACCCTCAAAATATTTTTTGAAAGAATTGTCATGGCAATCGTAGAAGTCAAAGTCCCGCAACTGTCAGAATCCGTGGCCGAAGCCACTTTGTTGCAGTGGAAGAAAAAAGTAGGCGACGCCGTCGCCGTGGATGAAATCCTGATCGACGTGGAAACTGACAAGGTGGTTCTGGAAGTGCCAGCGCCTTCCGCCGGCGTGATCGTTGAAATCGTCGCGCCCGATGGCACCACAGTGGCCGCAGACCAGCTCATTGCACGCATCGACACGGAAGCTGTCGCTGGTGCTGCTGCGCCAGTGCCGCCTGTGGTGGCAGCCATGGCTGCCGCTGCCGCGCCCGCTGCGGCGGTGGCTGCATCGGGCACGACCATGGCCGGTGTGGCCATGCCTGCAGCCGCGAAACTGATGGCTGACAACAACTTGGCAGCAGGTTCGGTAGCCGGCACTGGCAAAGACGGTCGTGTCACCAAGGGGGATGTGTTGGCAGCTGTGGCTGCGCCCAAGCCTGTCGCTGCCCCGGCCATGCCAGCCAGGGCCGCCGCACCCTTGTTGCCACAGGTGGCAGCGCCTGCCAGCAGCCTGGCAGACCAGTTGAGTGGTCGCCCAGAGCAGCGCGTGCCCATGAGCCGTTTGCGTGCCCGCGTGGCCGAGCGTTTGCTTCAGTCGCAGTCTACCAACGCCATTCTGACCACCTTCAACGAGATCAACATGGCTCCGGTGATGGATATGCGCAAGCGTATGCAGGACCGTTTCGAGAAAGAACATGGTGTGAAGCTGGGTTTCATGAGTTTCTTTGTCAAGGCAGCGGTGCACGCCCTGAAGAAATTCCCGGTGTTGAATGCGTCAGTGGATGGCAATGACATTGTTTACCACGGCTATTTTGACGTTGGCATTGCCGTGGGTTCACCGCGTGGTTTGGTGGTGCCGATTTTGCGCAATGCCGATCAGATGAGTTTTGCCGACATCGAGAAGAAAATCGCCGAGTTCGGCACCAAGGCCCGTGATGGCAAGCTGGGCATGGAAGAAATGACTGGAGGCACGTTCTCCATCAGTAATGGCGGCACCTTTGGTTCCATGATGTCGACGCCGATCATCAACCCTCCACAGTCGGCCATTCTTGGCGTTCACGCCACCAAGGACCGCGCCATGGTGGAAAACGGTCAAGTGGTGGTGCGCCCCATGAACTACTTTGCCATGAGCTACGACCACCGCATCATTGACGGCCGCGAAGCAGTCCTGGGTCTGGTGGCGATGAAAGAAGCGCTGGAAGACCCGGCACGTCTTTTGTTTGATATTTGAAATCCTCATTGAGATCAGTCCATCAGTGCGTTTGAACCCGCGACGCGTGTCGGGTATGCAACTCCGCGAATGTCCCCCGGCTTGTGGCGTTGCCCCAAGCCTCCTCCTTGATTTGGCAAAACCCCAAGTCCACGCTGCGTTGCACACCCAACCCACGTCGCTAGGCGCTGTTGGGACTTTTCTTCCCTTGACTTGTCAGCTGGTTAAGACATTTTGAAAGTAGATTTATGAGCAAACAATTTGATGTGATCGTGATTGGTGGCGGCCCTGGTGGCTACATTGCTGCCATTCGTGCCGCCCAATTGGGCAAAAACGTGGCCTGTGTGGATGAGTGGAAAAACGCCAAAGGTGGTCCGGCACCGGGTGGCACATGCACCAACGTGGGCTGCATCCCGAGCAAAGCTCTGTTGCAATCAAGCGAGCATTTTGAGCAGGCCAGCCACCACTTTGCTGACCATGGCATCAC
>CAISLL010000396.1 GCA_903886165.1 uncultured beta proteobacterium
ACCAGGTCGGTCAGGTTCTGATCCAGCGTTTGCATGCCGACACTGTTGCCGGTCTGGATACTCGAATACATCTGCGCCACCTTGGCCTCACGGATCAGATTGCGGATGGCACTGGTGCCGAGCATGATTTCGTGCGCCGCCACGCGGCCCTGGCCGTCCCGGGTCTTGCACAAGGTTTGTGAAATCACTGCTTGCAAGGACTCGCTCAGCATGGCGCGCACCATTTCTTTTTCGTCTGCCGGGAACACGTCAATGATCCGGTCGATGGTCTTGGCGGCACTGGAGGTGTGCAGCGTGCCAAATACCAGGTGACCGGTCTCGGCGGCTGTCATGGCCAGGCGAATGGTCTCCAGATCGCGCATTTCACCCACCAGAATGCAGTCCGGGTCCTCGCGCAGGGCCGAGCGCAGGGCGGCTGCAAAGGTTTTGGTGTGCGGCCCGACTTCGCGCTGGTTGACCAGGCATTTCTTTGACTCATGGACGAACTCGATCGGATCCTCCACGGTGAGGATATGGCCAAACTCGTTCTCGTTCAAGTAGTTCACCATGGCCGCCAGTGTGGTGGACTTGCCCGAGCCGGTGGGGCCGGTCACCAGTACCATGCCGCGTGGCTTCATCGCCAGATCGGCAAAAATTTTGGGGGCGTTGAGCTGCTCCAGCGTCAGGATCTTGCTGGGAATGGTCCGGAACACCGCTCCGGCGCCACGCTGGTGGTTGAAGGCATTGACCCGAAAACGCGCCAACCCGTCAATCTCGAAAGAAAAGTCAATTTCAAGAAACTCTTCATACTGTTTTCGCTGTGAATCGGTCATGATGTCATACACCATGGCATGCACCTGCTTGTGCTCAAGCGGCTCCACGTTCAACCGCCGCACATCCCCATGCACACGGATCATGGGCGGCAGCCCGGCCGACAAGTGCAAGTCAGATGCCTTGTTCTTTACGCTGAATGCCAGCAACTGGGTGATGTCCACAAGAGCCCTTTGGGTTGGTTGCAATGTTTGTTACGCTCACGCAATTATGACCATGATTCAATCCCGGCTCGAGGCCGTGCGTGATCGCATTCACGCCGCCTGTGTTGCCAGCGGTCGTGCTCCAGAAAGCGTGACACTGCTGGCTGTTTCCAAGACCTTTGGCCCGCACGAGGTGCAGGAGGCGTTTGCTGCCGGGCAATGCACCTTTGGTGAGAACTACATACAGGAAGCGGTGCAAAAAATCACCGCCCTTGCGCACTTGAACCTGCAGTGGCACTGTATCGGCCCGGTTCAGAGCAACAAGACCCGCCTTGTCGCGCAGCACTTTGACTGGGTGCAGACGGTGGATCGCCTCAAGATTGCGCAGCGCCTGAGTGAGCAGCGCCCTGCGGGTTTGCCGCCCATCCAGGTGTGTGTTCAGGTCAATGTGGACGCCGGCCCGACCAAGTCGGGCGTGTTGCCGGCAGACCTTCCGGCGCTCGCCAGAGAGGTTGCGAAGCTGCCGCGTTTGTCTTTGCGCGGATTGATGTGCATTCCTGAGCCAGCTTCAAATTTTGTAGCGGCTTGTGTCTTATTTAAAAGGGCTAGGGGCCTATTTGATGCATTAAATGAAGAAGGGCTGGCGCTTGACACCCTGTCGATGGGCATGAGTGACGACATGGAGGCTGCGATTGCTTCGGGAAGCACCATGGTCCGGGTGGGCACTGCCATCTTCGGTGGACGGCATTACCCCGCCTGAGCGGTCAGGCTGGCCCCAGCACAGGTAGCTTGGCATGGCAAATCGCTCAAAGCCCGGTGTGAACGAATCCACGGGCACCAGTCTGGCTCCGATGGAAAAACTGCTCGGCATGGTTTCCAGGAACGACGCCTGCACCGAGTCCGCCACCAGCACGTCACCCAGAATTCCACTGAGCTGGCTTCTGTTATTCCTGTGCCCTGCACGCGCACCGTGGCTGGCCAATGTGCTGCTTGCGGTCTGGGCGATCACTTGCGCCCCAGGCCCTTGATGAAAATCAACGCAACAGACTGTGCTGCGAACTACAGTGAGTACGCATTGGCAACCTCGAGCCACCATGAAAATTCTTGTACCTTCCGACGGTTCTGACCTGGCCCTGGACGCCGTGCGCCATGCGCTTTACCTGCAGCGCTGCGGCTTGCAGGCCAGCTTTGTGCTGGCCACGGCGCAGGAGCCAACCCTTGTCTATGAGATGATCCTTGCGCCCGCTGCCGAGGTGTGCCGGTCACCATCGTCAAGCATGCGCAGGTGGATTGACGGGGTTTTCAGCTGATGGTGGGTGATGGCCTGGGGTGCGGCAGCGCAACGGCGGCGGCCGTCGGTTCGTTGGCGCACATTCAAAGCTTCTGTTCTCCCTTAAGCTGCGCCCCATCGAAACGATTTCCGACACCCTCGCCGTTGCCACATCGATGACCAACGCCCAATGGTTTTTGCTGGTGGGTGGCTTGTTGCTGGCCAGGGGCTTGATGGCCTCGTTGCTGAAGCACCTGCCGGTCACGCCGGCCATCGTCTATCTGTTGGTGGGCTTGCTGGTGGGGCCAACGGTGCTCAATGTGTTTCATTTCAACCCGCTCAAGGAATCCGCGTTGCTGGAGACCTTGACCGAAGTGGTGGTGCTGATTTCACTGTTTTCAGCCGGCGTCAAAATGCCGACACCGGTCAACTTTGCACGTTGGCGCGCACCGGTGTTGCTGGCCACGGTGTCGATGGCGGCCAGTGTCGGGCTGATCACTGCGTTTGCCCTTTACTTCCTTGACCTGCCGCTGGGTGCCGGAGTTTTGCTGGGTGCCATCTTGGCGCCGACAGACCCGGTGCTGGCCACCGACGTGCAAACCCGCCACCCCGATGACCGCGACCAATTGCGCTTTACCCTGACCTGTGAGGCTGGCATGAATGACGGCAGCGCTTTCCCGTTTGTCATGCTGGGCCTGGGCCTGCTCGGCCTGCACGACCTGGGGGATGCCGGCCAGCGCTGGGTGCTGGTTGATGTGCTGTGGGCCACCGTGGCCGGTATCGCGATTGGCGTCACTGCAGGCGTGGCACTGGCCCATGTCGGGCACAAATTGCGTGGTCACCCGCCCCAGCATGCACTCATGAACGACTTTCTGGGCTTGGGCCTGATTGGCGTGGTGTACGGCCAGAGTGTGTCGGTGGATGCCTGGGGGTTTTTGGCCGTGTTTTTTGCCGGCGTGGCGCTGCGTCAGACCGAACTGAAACTCATCGGTGCGGCCCCATCCCTGTCTGGCACGGCGGCGAATGCAGGTTCAGGCGCGCCCGCGCCGGCGGGATCAGCGGCAGCTGCCAGTGAGGTGGTCCTGGCGGGTGCGCCAAGCGTTGCAGCCCATCAGCCGCAGGTCGACCCGGCGGCCACCATCAGCGCGCGTTCGCTGGTTTTCAAGGAGCACCTGGAACGGCTCTCGGAGCTGCTGCTGGTGTTGCTGATTGGTGGCACGCTGTTTGCCAGTTCATGGAGCTTGCGCGCCGTGGCGCTGGCGCTGTTTTTGTTTGTGGTGGTGCGCCCATTCAGCGTCTTGCTGGGCTTGGCGGGCACCGGCACCAGCTGGCGCATTCGTGGCTTGGTGGGCTGGTTTGGCGTGCGCGGCATTGGCTCGCTGTATTACCTGATGTACGCCATCCAGCACGGCCTGCCCGAGCCGCTGGCGCTGGAATTCATTGAGCTGACGTTGATTGTGGTGACGCTGTCAATTTTTGTGCACGGCATCAGCGTCAAGCCGTTGATGGCGCGATTCTGGAAGAACCGCAGGCCGATGGCAGGTCCGTAGCTGCTTAAAGCCATTGACGGATCGCGGGCAATTGCTCGATCAGGTCAGGTAAGGCGGTTTGACTCGTTTCCCACTTGGTGTCAGGGTTGATTTCGCAGTAACCATGTGCCATGTGATTGCGCACGCCTTTAATGCGTCGCCATGAGACTTAGGGTGCAAGTTTGCAAAAGCCGGTTCACCCTCGATCAACTTGGTTGCCTCTTTACCAAGAACGATGAGGTTAGTAAAGTTATAGCATGCCGTCCAGCAGCTGCCGCACATTCACCCGCGCCCTGAGGCGGGCTGCCAGCAAATACAAGCCGCCCAGCTTGCGGTGCAAAAACAGGGTGTCAATCGGCGGGATGTGCCAGAAATCACGGTCCTGGCCCAGCGCCATGCCGGCGTCGCGCAGGCGCTGGACCATGTCGGAGTTGCCAAAGTCGAAGTCGCCTGGATGACGCAACGGCTCCAGCGCCATCTCGAACATGTCTAGCACTGCCGTTTGGTGGTTGGGACGGGTGTTGGCATCAAAATAGCCAATGGCCAGCCCCGCCTGCGCCATGGCGGCGCGGTCCCCCGCAACGGTCGCCCGCATCAGCCGCCGGTAGGCTTGGCCAAAGGCGGGTGTAAAACGGCGGGTGGCGCCGAAGTCAAGCAGGATCAGTTGTCTGCTCTTTGGGTCAAAGCGGTAGTTGGCGAAATTGGGGTCGGTTTGCATCAGCCCAAATTCAAACAACTCCCGAAACAGCAGACCCACCAACAGGCTGACGATGTGGTTCCGCTCAGCTTGCGGCGCGGTGCTCATGGACTCAATGGGCACCCCACCCACAAATGACATGGCCAGCACATTTTTGGTCGTCAAGTCCGCGTGCAATGCGGGCACCACAAACTCCGGCACGCCCGCCAGCAACTCGGCAAAACGTTGCAGGTGTGCACCCTCAGCCTGGTAATCAGCTTCTTCACGCAACTGGCGTTTGGCCTCTGCCAACAGTGGCGAAATGTCGAGTGTTTTAGGCAGCAGGCCTGACAGGCGCAGAAGCGAGGCCACGTTGTTCACATCGCTGCTGATGCTTTTACGCACGCCAGGGTACTGAATCTTGATGGCCAGGTCACGTCCGTCTTTGGTGGTGGCACGGTGCACCTGCCCGATCGACGCGGCTGCAATCGGCACAAACGAAAACGGTCCAAAACGCTGTTGCCACCTGGCACCCCAGTTGGCAGTCAGCACGGCCTGCACCTGGCGTTGCGGCATGGCGTGGGCGTCAGAGCGCAAACGCGCCAGAATCGCTGCCATCTCGGGCGGCAGCAGGTCACCCGCGTCCATCGAGAGCAATTGTCCAACTTTCATGGCGGCCCCACGCATCTGCGCCAGTTGCTGCGCAACCTTGAGGGCATTGGCCGGCGTCAGCAGCAGGTCACTCAAGTTGGGCCGTTTGCCCTGGGCCAGTTGGCGCGCACCCGCCACCAGCATGTTGCCGGCAACACCCGTGGCCATGCCACCCAGGCGGACCAGGCGCGAAAAACGGTTGCTGGGAACGGGCGAACTTGCCGGCTCCGGCGATTTTTGGGTGACCATGGTGCCCTGATTACGGCACAACACGGGTAGCCCTTGCTTCGTGACTGACTTTGCGAGGTCAGGGCGATCCGGGTTGCGGCGCGAGCACTGGATCAAACGCGCCCAACATGTGGTGATGCAGGCCCCAATGCGCCACCGCAGCAATCAGGACAATCGATTCACCCTCGGCCACATGGTCATCAACTTCGGCCAGCTTGACGCACAGGTCCAGAACTTTGCGGCGAAGTGCGGGGTCATCAATCTCGCCCATCAGTTCCTCCAGCACGAATTCATCCACCGGGCATGCATGGCCGTAGGCCAGCTGGTTGCTCGACAACAAGTCTGCGCAAAAGGTGTCAAAGATTGCGTGCATGGCATCGCGCGGTAGGCCAATTTGCCGATGCACCGCAAGATCATCCAGCAGGGCAAGCTCAGCCTCGCCAATATCACCGTCGGCGATGAGTGTCAGTGCCACGATGCGGGCTGCGGCCTGTGGGCTGTTTTTTGGATAAGTGCGCATTTGAGCTTTTGTTTCTTCAATGGGGTGGTTAGTCAAAAATCTCACTCAGCCACGACTTCTTGCGGTTGTGCTGGTAGCGCCGCCCGTTGTGGTAGTCGGAGTCTTCAAAGTCAGGCTGTTGGCGGCTGCGTGGCGCCGGGGCAGCCACCGGTGCCACAGGCGCGACGGCGGTCGCTGCACGGTCCAGTAATTTGTCGAGCTCACCCCGATCGAGCCAGATGCCGCGGCAGGCTGGACAGTAGTCAATCTCGACACCCTGGCGGTCTGCCATCACCAAGGTTGTGTCAGCACAGCTAGGACATTTCATCGTTATCTCCAATCATCAAAAATCAGTCGTTTGACCCGCCAAACCCAAACAGGCTAAGCAGGCTGGTGAACAAATTGAACACCGACACATACAGGCTCACAGTGGCCATCACATAATTGGTCTCGCCGCCGTTCACGATGCGGCTGGTCTCAAACAGGATCAGCCCCGCTGACAACAAAGCCACCATGGCCGACACCGCCAGACCCAGGGCTGGCATTTGCAGAAACACTGCTGCAATTCCAGCGATCAACGCAATCACCATGCCAACAAACAGGAATCCGCCCATGAAGCTGAAGTCGCGCCGGGTCAGCAACACATAACTTGACAAGGCCAAAAAGGTGGCCCCGGTGGCCGCCAAAGCCAGCGTCACGGTTTGTGCGCCACCCGGCAAGGCCAGCGAATGCGTCAACAGCGGCCCCAGTGTGTAGCCCATGAAGCCGGTCAGGGCAAAGACGGCCGGCAAAGCCCAGGCGCTGTTTTGCAGCTTGAAGACCGCAAACAGCAAGCCAAAGTAGCCCACCAGCGTCAAGACCAACCCCGGTGCTGGCAACTGCAGCGTGAGCGTGGCCACCGCCACTCCGGCGCTGAACAGCAAGGTCATGGCCAGCAGCGCGTAGGTGTTGCGCAAGACCCGCTTGACCTGGTCTGAATGCGCGCCAGTGGCCGCTGCGGCCTGCGCCGGGTAGCGGACCTGGCCATGGGAAAACGGGGAAGAGTTGGTGTTGTTCATGATGATTTTCCTGAATGGTTTGTCAATATTCAGCTGTCAAGGGCAAGCTTGGTGGAGCGACCGCGCACCGGCTTCTGGGCGCGCTGCAAGCTGCGCGTGACCACCCTTGTGGCGCGGGCAAGAGACCGGTCCAGCGCGGTGCGCCAGTCACGCGCCAGTGATGCAATGACCACAGTGCCTGCGAGCTCGGTTTTCAGCTCCAACTGGCAGCGTTTGTCCACGCCACCGCGCGGACCGTTCACATCCGAGAACTGCACCTTGGCATGAGGCACCAAGGCCACCAGGCGGCGCAGTGCAAAACGCACACGCGTCTCGGACAAGTCGCGCATGCGGGCGCCATCGGCATCGCGTGATTCAAAAATGATTTGCATTAAATTTTTCTCCAGTGGTGAAAGAAGGCTCCACGATAGTGGGCAAATTGACACTTAAAAAGCAGATAATTTCGCATCCAGACTCCTTAAAAAACTGACCATGAGCACCCTCTTCAATTACAAACACCTGTATTACTTCTGGGTCGTGGCCAAAGAGGGCGGCATCTCACGCGCCGCCGACAAGTTGGACATGGCGGTACAAACCGTGAGCGCGCAGGTGCGGGAGCTGGAGCGCTCTTTGGGTTATGCCCTGCTGAAACCGGCGGGGCGTGGGCTGGTGCTGACCGATGCGGGACTAGCGGCCATGCAGCAGGCCGAGCAAATCTTTCAGCTCGGTGAAGGTCTGCCCGAACGGGTGCGCGATGCGGCGAGCACGCCCACTGTGCGCCTGGCGGTGGGTGTCTCAGACGGGCTACCAAAATTGGTGGTCAGCCGTCTGTTGCACCCCGTCGTGTCAGAGCCAAATTTGCGCATGCTGTGCCATGAAGGCGAAATTGAGGATTTGCTGGGCGACCTGGCGCTACACCGGCTGGACGTGGTTTTCTCTGACCGGCCGGCACCGGGCAACCCGAACATCAAGCTATACAGTCACCCCATGGGGTCGTCCACCGTGGCCTGGTACGGCACACCGGCCATGGTGGCCGCG
>CAISLL010000397.1 GCA_903886165.1 uncultured beta proteobacterium
CGCCAGCGCCGCCTGTTCTTCGGATGCACTTAAACCACCTTCGGGCCCGGACAAAAATGTGAGCTGGGTGGCACTGCCTGCTACTGCGTCGCGCAGGGCCTGAGATCCCTCGCACAAAGACAGCAGCACGCCAGGCGTGGCCACTGTGCCGGAAGCGGGTTCAGCCTCACGTGCCCTGAGCCATTGCGTCAGCGTCCGCACCTCGTGTATCACCGGTACCCGGTTGCCGCCACATTGCTCACAGGCCGCCACCGCCACACTTTGCCAGTGCGCCTGCTTTTTAACGGCGCGTTCACCGCTCAGGCGCAACACGCTGCGCTCGGTCATCAGGGGCTGAACGCTGGCCGCGCCCAGCTCGCCGGCTTTTTCGACCAACCAGTCCATGCGTTCATTGGCGGGCATGCCTACGGCCAGGTGAATCTGGCGGGAGGCTTCGCGCTGTGTGGCGGTCCAGTCGCCTATCTGCACCTGCACCTTGCTGCGACCCATGTGTGTCACTGTGGCCGCATATTCACCAAACGGTCCGCTCGCATGCATCTGGCCATCAAACAGCGTGATGGCATCACCCGGCTGCAGGCGCAACACCTGCACATGGCGCGCCGGACCATCGGGCAAGTCCAGCAGCATGCCAGTGACAAGGGGTGTGGCGCAGTAAAAGCGGGGCATGGCGAATGTGCAGCGGTTCAAGGAGGAAAATGAGGTTCAGGTGGTCAGCGCAGCCGCGTGGTGCGGCAGGTGATCCGCCATGAAGGTCGTAATGAAGTAATAGCCATGATCGTAGCCCGGATGGCGCCGCAAATTTACGGGATGGCCAACTGACTGGCAGGCATCTTCAAACTTTTCAGGAAACAGCTGGGTGGGTAAAAACTTGTCTGCCAGGCCCTGGTCGATCAGAATGCTGCGTGGAAAAGGAGCAGATGGTTTGGCGGCCATCAGTGCGCTGCTGTCATGTGCTTGCCACGCTGTTGGGTCCCTGCCCAGATAACCCGCGAACGCCTTTAGCCCCCACGAACACAGGCTGTGCGCGCAGATCGCGGCCAAGGCTGCCACCGACTGGGACAGGCGCGGGTGTTTCAGCGCCAAAGACAAGGCGCCATGCCCACCCATGGAGTGCCCAAAAATGCCGACCCACGCCAAAGTCCCAGCTGTCGCTGTCGCCTGGCAAGTTGGCCCCACGCGGATTGGTGTCCGGGGCGCGCAATGCCAAACCCAGTTCACCGGCCAGGCGCTGCGCGCCGACCTTGGCCATGAAAGTTTCCTCGTTGCAGGTCAGGCCGGCGAGGTACAACAAGGCTGGTACTTTAGTTGGAGATGCCCGGGTGGCCTGCGGCGGCAGGTAAACCGAAAAACGCATGGGCAGGCCGATGACGCCGGATGCATGCTGGTAAAACCGTTGAACAACATCAAAACAACCGTGTTCACTCAAGAGTTCCAGTGACGTGGAGATCATATAAATACTATATTTATGATAGCTATAAACGATTGATATTCAACATCTAGAGAGAAATTCATTAATAAATAACGACGCCACGAATGGATTCGCCGCTTTTCATCAGTTCAAAGCCCTTGTTGATGTCTTCCAGCGGCATGGTGTCGGTGATGAGGTCGTCAATGTTGATCTTGCCTTCCATGTACCAGTCCACAATTCGGCACTAACCATTTTGGCGCCCTGGATCACGTTCAGGCCAATGCCGCCCAGACCAAACACCGCCACATTCGCACCCGCTTCGTGAAAGAGCGGCTCACCA
>CAISLL010000398.1 GCA_903886165.1 uncultured beta proteobacterium
CGAAGCTGATGGCATTGGAGCTTTTTAAGCCGTTCATCTTCGCGCGCCTGGAAGCCATGGGCATTGCGACCACCATCAAGGCCGCCAAGAAGGAAGTCGAATCCGGCACGCCGGTAGTGTGGGACATTCTTGAAGAGGTCATTAAGGAACACCCGGTGATGCTGAATCGTGCGCCAACGCTGCACCGTTTGGGAATCCAGGCGTTTGAGCCGATCTTGATTGAAGGCAAGGCTATCCAGTTGCACCCGCTCGTTTGCGCGGCTTTCAACGCCGACTTCGACGGTGACCAGATGGCCGTTCACGTGCCCTTGTCCGTGGAAGCACAAATGGAATGCCGCACACTGATGCTGGCTTCCAACAACGTGCTGTTCCCGGCCAACGGTGAGCCCTCCATTGTTCCGTCGCAGGACGTCGTCTTGGGGCTGTATTACACCACCCGGGACAAGATCAACGGCAAGGGCGAGGGTTTGATTTTTGCGGATACGGGTGAAGTGCAGCGCGCATTTGATGCGCGTGAGGTGGAGCTGAACGCCAAGATCAATGTACGCTTGACTGAATACACGAAGGATAAGGAGACCGGCGAATTTGTGCCGTCGACCAAGTTGTGGGAAACCACAGCCGGACGTGCGTTGCTGTCGGAGATCTTGCCAAAGGGGTTGCCATTCTCGAACATTAACAAAGCGCTGAAGAAGAAGGAAATCTCCAAACTGATCAACGTATCGTTCCGCAAGTGCGGCTTGAAAGAGACGGTCGTGTTTGCTGACAAATTGCTGCAAGCAGGCTTCCGGTTGGCGACCAGGGCCGGGATTTCAATCTGCATTGACGACATGTTGGTGCCGCAGGAAAAGCACGCCATCATTGCCCGTGCCCAGAAGGAAGTCAAAGAGATCGAGCAGCAGTATGTGTCGGGTCTGGTGACTTCCGGTGAGCGTTACAACAAGGTGGTGGACATCTGGGGCAAGTCAGGTGACGAAGTGTCCAAGGTCATGATGGCCAAGTTGTCCAAAGAAATGGTCACCGACCGCCATGGCAACCAGGTCCAGCAGGAATCCTTCAACTCCATCTACATGATGGCCGACTCCGGCGCCCGCGGTTCTGCAGCCCAGATTCGTCAGGTGGCCGGGATGCGGGGTCTGATGGCCAAGCCTGACGGCTCCATCATCGAGACGCCGATTACCGCGAACTTCCGCGAAGGTCTGAATGTGTTGGAGTACTTCATTTCGACCCACGGCGCCCGTAAGGGTCTGGCCGATACGGCGTTGAAGACAGCGAACTCCGGTTACTTGACGCGCCGGCTGGTGGATGTAACGCAGGATCTTGTCGTTACGCAGCAAGACTGCGAGACCCACAGCGGCTATTTGATGCGAGCCATCGTTGAAGGCGGAGAGACCATCGAGTCCCTGCGAGACCGTATCCTGGGACGCACTGCAGCCGATGATGTGTTGCACCCTGAGAACCGCTCGGTGTTGGCCACTGCCGGAACGATGCTCGATGAAGATCTCATTGAGGAGCTCGAAGCGGCTGGTGTGGACGAAGTCAAAGTGCGCACTGCGTTGACTTGCGAAACACGTTTTGGCATCTGCGCGAAGTGTTACGGCCGCGACTTGGGCCGTGGTGGTCTTATCAATGGGGGTGAGGCCGTTGGGGTCATTGCTGCGCAGTCCATTGGTGAACCAGGAACCCAGTTGACCATGCGCACGTTCCACATTGGTGGCGCTGCATCACGTGCAGCGATTGCGTCGAGTGTGGAAGCCAAGTCCAACGGTGTGATTGGTTTCAATGCGACGATGCGCTACGTGACCAACAGCAAGAAGGAATTGGTTGTCATTGCACGTTCCGGTGAAATCGTGATCCACGACGAACATGGCCGTGAGCGTGAACGTCACAAAGTGCCTTATGGCGCAGTGCTGACAGTCAAGGTCGACCAGACCATCAAGGC
>CAISLL010000399.1 GCA_903886165.1 uncultured beta proteobacterium
GCGAATAGGTGTTTGTGCGCCGCGTGCGCGGGCGAACTCGCCCACGGCAAAGTCCTGGGTGTCGGACCAGGGTAGGGTCAGGTCACCTGCAGCCAACTCCTCGTTGTGCGGCAGGTACAAAAAGGAGGGCAACAAGGCCAGGTTGTCGACGCTGCCGGGGGCAGTCAGCTGGGGGATGTCGAGCACGCCATAACTGGTGGTTTCGCCGTCGCTGGCGCTGATGTCCACATAGGCCAGCGCGCAGTGGGTGGTGCCTAGGTCGATGCCGATGGCAAAACGCGGCGTGCTCACAGTTCCACCTCAGCTTGCGCCAGCACGCGCACGTCATGACTCTCGGCCAGCTTGGGCAGGCGGGTCTCGGTAACGCGCCAGCCACGGTGGCACAGGCTGCCGGTGAACGGGGCCTGACCCACCACGTTGCCGGTCAGGCGTACAGCGCGCGCGTCAAACCCGGCGGGCACTGTCAGGCGGCTGCCCTCAGCCTCGGGGCGCACCGGGGCAAGGGTGAAAGGTTCGCGCAGCACCTTGCTGCAGCCCTCGTGCAGCACGCGGGCCACGCCACCAATATCGGCATCGCTGTAAAGGCTCAGGTCTTCCTGTGTGAAGTCGATCAGGCGCGCATCGCGTTGCAACAGGCCCAGCAACTGCATGGCAGCATCGGGCGTGGCTTCTTTCATGGGTGGGGGCGCCACCGGGGCGGGCTTGGGTGCAGGGGCGGGGGGTGTCGCTGCTGCAGGCTGGTTCAGGGCGATCACGCGGGCGGCAAATGCGGCATTGCCCAACACGCCGAAAAATGCGCCAAAGGCGACCGGCAGGCGTTGAAAAAATGAGGGCAAAGCCTCTGGTTTTGAAGATGTCATGTGAAGTTCCCTGAGAGGTTGTGGGGGGCGTGATCCGTGAAACGGATGCCCGTTGCCTGGCGAAAGCCGTGGCGTACTGGCATGGATTTTAAAGTCTGCTCACCGACCCCGCATGAACAGTGCGTCCAGCTCACGCAGGCTGATTTGCCGCCAGGTGGGGCGGCCGTGGTTGCATTGGTCGGAACGCTCGGTGGCTTCCATCTGGCGCAAGAGCGCATTCATTTCTTCCAGCGTCAGGTGCCGGTTGGCGCGCACCGCACCGTGGCAGGCCATGGTGCCGAGCAGTTCGTTGTGGGCGCGCTGAATCACGGTGCTGGCCTCGTGCTGGGCAAGCTCGGTCAACACGCTGCGCGCCAGCTCAACCGCATCACCTTGTGCCAGCGTGGTCGGCACGGCGCGCACCGCCAGAGTCTTGCCGGAAAACGGCGTGATGTCCAGCCCCAGCAGGTGCAGGGTGGCGGCGTTCGCCTCAGCCGTGGACACTTCCAGCGGCGTGGCGGCAAAAGTGACCGGAATCAGCAGCGGCTGGCTGCACAGGCGGGGGGTGTTGTCAGTCGGGTTGGCCGCAGCAGTTTGGGTCTGCGCGGCTGCCCACTGTGCCTTGAGCCGCTCATAAACGATGCGTTCATGCGCGGCGTGCATGTCCACCAGCACCAAGCCTTGTATGTTTTCCGCCAGGATGTAGATACCTTTGAGCTGCGCCAACGCCCGGCCCAGCGGCCAGTTGCCAGCGGGCAGGGTTGCCGTGCTTGGAGAATTGTGGTCAAGGGCTTGGGCGGGGGCGGCGTCGTCAGGCGCTTGATGTGGCCGACGCGAATCGATACCTGGAGTAGGTGAGCTCTCCACGCTGGCGTTGCGCGCAGCGTCAGGCGCGGCCGGCACATCCGGTGCGCGTTGCCACAGCGCACCCAGGTCACTCACCCGGTGCCCCACAGCCTGTTCAAAATGCATAGCTGCCTGCGCATATTTTATAGGGGCTAGAGGCCTATTTTCTAAAAATGTACCGTTTGACAGCGTGGCACCGACGCCTGCTGCAATGGCGCTTGGTGCTGACGGCATGCCAGTGCCTTGTGCGGGCGCGTCAGCCGCCAGCGGCAACTGGCCAGCACGCGGGGCCGCCAGCGCACTTTCCACCGCGTGGCGCACTGCCTGATGCACCTCGCGGCTGTCACGAAAGCGCACCTCGATCTTGGTCGGGTGCACGTTCACATCCACACGGGTCGGGTCAATCTCGACATACAACGCATAAACCGGCTGGCGCTGGCCGTGCAACACGTCGTCGTAGGCGCTGCGGGCACCGTGGGTGATGACCTTGTCACGCACAAAACGGCCGTTCACGTAGCAAAACTGCTGGTCCGAGCGGGCCCGGGCTGCATCCGGAATGCCGGCACGGCCCCAGACCTTGATGACGGGCGCGTAATCCGGCCGACCGGGGGCGGCGCTGCTGGAAAAATCGACCCACACTGAGCGTTCCACAAACTCAGCACCCAGCACATCGGCCAGGCGCTGCTCCAGCGCGGGCAGGCTGCCCGCCTCGCCACAGCGCCGCCACTGTTCCACCAGCTTGCCTTCATGCCAGATGGCAAACCCCACCTCTGGCCGGGCCAGCGCGTGACGCCGCACGGCCTCCACACAGTGCGCCAGTTCGGTGGCGTCGGTTTTCAGGAACTTGCGCCGCGCAGGTGTCGAGAAAAACAGCTCCTTGACCTCCACCGTGGTGCCGACCGTGCGCGCCACCGGTTTGATCTCGCCCGTTTGACCTTCCAGTAAGTAGGCATGATTTTGGCCTGAAGCCCTTGAAAGTAAAGCGCAATCAGCTATTGAGTTAATAGCGGCCAGGGCTTCACCCCGAAAACCCATGGTGCCGACCGATTCGAGGTCGGACAGGCTGCCAATCTTGCTGGTGGCGTGGCGCTTCAAGGCAATCGCCAACTCGTCGGGCAAGATGCCGGTGCCGTCGTCTTCCACACTGATCAGGCGCACACCACCGGCCAGCAGCCGCACCGTGACTTGGGTGGCGCCGGCGTCCAGCGCGTTGTCGACCAGTTCGCGCACGACAGATGCCGGGCGCTCCACCACCTCGCCGGCAGCAATCTGGCTGATCAGTTCGTCGGGCAGTTCGCGGATCGGGCGACGGGGGGAGGGGGAGGTTTCAATCATGGGGCAAATCAAGGCACGGGCGAGTTAAGGTAGGGCGAGAACCATACTCGACTCTTTCATTGTTTGGGGGTGGGCATTGGTCATGCGAGTCAAGTCAAATCTTCCAGCAGGGGCTCGGGCACACCAACGTCGAGCGGCACCGGCAGTTCTTCCACATCGCGCAGTTTGCGCTGAATGGCACGGGTGCGCACCCCCACCTCGTTGAACTTGGCCGCTGCGGTGTCAATGGATTTTTTGGTGGCTTCCACAATCTCGCCAAACTTGCTGAATTCGTTCTTGACCGAGCCCAGCAGGCTCCAAACTTCAGACGAGCGCTTTTCAATGGCCAGCGTCTTGAAACCCATCTGCAGGCTGTTGAGCATGGCGGCCAGGTTCGCCGGGCCGGTGATCATGACTCGGCAGTCGTTCTGGATGGCTTCGACCAGGCCGGGGCGGCGAATCACCTCGGCAAACAGGCCCTCGGTGGGCAGGTACAAAATGGCAAAGTCGGTGGTGTGGGGTGGCGACACGTACTTGCTCACAATCTTCTTGGCCTCCAGCTTCATCGAGGTCTCAAACGCGTTGCCGGCCTGCGAAATGGCCGCTTTGTCCACCGCGTCATAGGCATCCATCAGGCGCTGGTAATGCTCCACCGGGTATTTGGAGTCAATCGGCAGCCAAATCGGGTGCGCGTCGTGTTTGCCGGGCAGGCGAATGGCAAATTCCACCAGCTCGTTGCTGTCCGGCACGGTTTTGACATTTTTGCCGTATTGGTCGATGGTCAGCACGTTCTCAATGATCGCGCCCAGCTGCATTTCACCCCAGGTTCCGCGTGATTTCACGTTGGTCATCACCCGTTTCAGGTCGCCCACACTGGCGGCCAGGGTCTTCATTTCACCCAGGCCGTTTTGCACCTGCTCCAGCCGTTCGCTGACCAGTTTGAAGGATTCACCCAGGCGCTGCTCCAGCGTGGCGTGCAGTTTTTCGTCCACGGTGCGGCGCATTTCTTCCAGCTTGGTGGTGTTGTCCAGCTGAATCGCGGCCAGCCGCTCATTCAGTGCCACCCGCAGTTGCTCGGCGTTTTGCTGGCTGCCTTGCACCAACCCGGTGAGTTGCTGCGACACCGACTCTTGCAGGGCGGAGAACTGGTGCTTGATCTGGTAGCTGTTGCCTTCCAGCTGGTCTTTCAGTGCTGTTGACATCACACCCAGTTGCGTGTTGATGTCTGCCTTGAGAGAGTCCAGTGTTTGGCGTGTAGCACCAGTCAGGGTTTCAAAACGCTCCTGGATACGGGTTTCAAACAGCGCGGCGCTGTCCGTCATGGCCTGACGCGACTTGATGCTCTCAGCTGCCAGGTTGCTCAGGGACGTGCCCAGCTCTGTGCGAAAACCGCCCAAGGCCTCGGTCAATTCCTTGCGCCCGGTGGCGGCATCTGTCTGTGCCTGGCCTAGATGCGCCAGCAGGGTTTTGCTGGTGTCTTCCAGCCCGTTGGATACCGCCAGTTGCAAAGCCTCAAGTCGCTGGCCCAGTGCAGTCTCAAAACCGACCAGGCGTTGTTCGAGTTTGCCCTCAAAACCCTGAAACGCGGTCAAAAGTTCAGATCTGCTCTGGCGCGACTCGGCCACGGTTTGGGCAAGTTTGTCATCCATCGCGCGGCGAACAGTCTCCAGACTTGACGCTGTGGTCTGGGTAAAGCCGCGCAATTGCTGCGACACGCCCTCAAGTGCGCCATCGCTTTTGGCCACCGCTTGCAGCGTGGCGCGGGCGGACTGCTCCAGCGACTCCAGCTTCAGCGCCAACTCTGGAGGCAGGTCGATGCGGGATTTGCGCAGCAGGCCAATGATTTGTAGCACCAGCACCAGGGCGATACCGGCAAGCAGCAGGGGAAGAATCAGGTCAGTCATGGGGTTGGGTCTTTGACACTCGTCAGGTTATTTCAAAATTAATAGCTGCTTGCGCTTTTGAAATAAGGGCTATAAGCCGATTTCTTATAAATTCAGGCAGGTGGATTCACAGCGTGAAGGGGTCGAGCAAAGGTACCTTGAACGCGGCAAAGTCACGCGTGTTGCGCGTCACCACGGTCAGCTGATGCACCTGTGCAGTCGCTGCGATCATGGCATCTTCAAACAGGGCATCCGACTGGTGGTGCATCAAACGGGCACAGGCGCGAAAGGTCTGTGCATCCATCGGCAAGATGCTGTGGGTTTCCGCCAGGCGGTCAGCCCACTGTGTGATTTCTTGCGCCTTGACCGGATTCTGCTCTTTGGTGAGCGCAATGCCACGCTGAATTTCGCCCAGAGTGACGGCAGAGACAAACAAATCGGATTCGGGTGTGGCAGTCAACCAGGCCAATACGCCGCCGTCAGGCTTGGCCTTGCACAACTCTGAGACACATTGATGTCGAGCAAGAACATCAAAACTCAACAGGATGTCGGCGCTTGATTTGTCCACGCGGCACGGTCAAGAGTTCGCCGCGTGCTGA
>CAISLL010000400.1 GCA_903886165.1 uncultured beta proteobacterium
CTCATGCCCCACGATCTGATCAACAGCAAACCCATCTCTGCTGCGCTTAAAGAGTTCTTTGGTGCTTCACAGTTGTCGCAGTTCATGGACCAGACCAACCCGCTGGCTGAAATTACCCACAAGCGCCGTGTCTCGGCGCTTGGCCCGGGCGGTTTGACGCGTGAACGCGCTGGCTTCGAGGTGCGCGACGTTCACGTTACCCACTATGGGCGCGTGTGCCCGATTGAAACGCCGGAAGGCCCGAACATCGGCCTGATCAATTCGCTGGCGTTGTATGCGCGTTTGAACGAGTACGGCTTTATTGAGACTCCGTACCGTCGGGTGGTGGACAGCAAGGTCACCATGGAAATTGACTACCTATCTGCCATTGAAGAAGGCAAGTACGTGATTGCCCAGGCCAATGCCGCACTGGACAAGGATGGCACGCTGACGGGCGATCTGGTTTCGGCGCGTGAAAAAGGCGAGTCCATCCTGGTTGGCGCAGAGCGCGTTCAGTACATGGATGTGTCTCCCGCGCAGATCGTGTCTGTGGCAGCGTCGCTCGTTCCATTCTTAGAGCACGACGACGCCAACCGTGCCCTGATGGGTGCCAATATGTCGCGGCAGGCGGTGCCTGTTTTGCGCCCTGAAAAACCAATGGTTGGAACGGGTATTGAACGTGTGGCGGCCATCGATTCTGGAACAGTGGTGACTGCGACGCGCGGGGGCCTGGTCGACTATGTTGACGCCACCCGCATTGTGGTACGTGTGAACGACAACGAGGCGGCTGCTGGTGAAGTGGGTGTGGATATTTACAACCTCATCAAGTACCAGCGCTCCAACCAAAACACCAACATCCATCAGCGCCCCATCGTCAAGAAGGGTGACCGACTGTCCAAGGGCGATGTTATTGCTGACGGTGCTTCCACAGATCTGGGAGAGATCGCGATTGGTCAGAACATGCTGGTGGCCTTCATGCCCTGGAATGGTTACAACTTCGAAGACTCGATTCTGATTAGTGAACGCGTGGTGGCCGAAGACCGCTACACCTCCATCCACATCGAAGAACTCGTGGTGATGGCACGCGACACCAAACTGGGTGCGGAAGAAATTACGCGCGACATTCCGAATCTGAGTGAGCAGCAACTGAACCGACTGGATGAGTCAGGCATCATCTATGTGGGTGCTGAAGTCCAGCCAGGCGATACGCTGGTGGGCAAGGTCACGCCCAAGGGTGAGACTACGTTAACTCCGGAAGAGAAGCTCTTGCGTGCCATCTTTGGCGAAAAGGCCAGCGATGTGAAGGACACCTCACTGCGCGTTGATCAAGGCTCGCAAGGCACCGTCATTGATGTTCAGGTGTTCACGCGTGAGGGCATCACCCGTGACCGCCGCGCGCAACAGATCATTGACGACGAGCTCAAACGTTTCCGACTGGACCTCAATGACCAATTGCGCATTGTTGAAGCCGATGCGTTCGATCGAATTGAAAAGCTGTTGACCGGCAAGCCAGCCAATGGCGGTCCGCACAAACTGGCCAAGGGAACCAAGATCGACAAGGCCTACCTGACTTCGGTTGAGAAGTTCCACTGGTTTGACATTCGTCCCGCAGACGAGGACGTTGCGAGCCAGATGGAAAGCATCAAGAATTCGCTGGAGCAGACCCGTCACAGTTTTGACCTGGCGTTTGAGGAAAAGCGCAAGAAACTTACCCAGGGGGACGAACTGCCAGCGGGTGTGCTGAAGATGGTCAAGGTCTACATTGCGGTCAAGCGTCGTTTGCAGCCGGGTGACAAGATGGCCGGTCGTCACGGTAACAAGGGCGTTGTTTCCAAGATCACACCGGTAGAAGACATGCCTTACATGGCTGACGGAACACCAGTGGACATCGTTCTGAACCCGTTGGGAGTGCCTTCACGGATGAACATTGGTCAGGTCTTGGAGGTCCATCTGGGCTGGGCTGGCAAGGGGCTTGGCCAACGCATCGGCGACATGCTGCAACGTGAAGCAGCCGCCACGGAACTTCGTGGTTTCCTGGAGCAGATCTATAACGGAACTGGTCGCAAAGAGGACCTAAAGCAACTGTCGGACCTTGAAATCCGCGACATGGCGACCGAGCTCACCAATGGAGTTCCGTTCGCTTCCCCAGTGTTTGATGGCGCCACCGAAAAGGAAATTGGCGACATGTTGCAACTGGCGTACCCTGAAGATGTCGCTCAAGCCAAGGGTTTGACGCTGGCGCGCACGCAGGCCCAACTGTATGACGGCCGCAGTGGCGACGCCTTTGAGCGCACCACTACCGTCGGCTACATGCATTACCTGAAACTTCACCACCTGGTGGATGACAAGATGCATGCCCGCTCCACGGGACCGTACAGCCTGGTCACACAGCAACCCTTGGGCGGTAAGGCGCAATTCGGTGGGCAACGTTTCGGCGAGATGGAGGTATGGGCGCTTGAGGCCTATGGAGCTTCGTACACCCTGCAGGAAATGTTGACGGTGAAATCCGATGACGTGCAAGGGCGCACCAAGGTGTATGAAAGCATTGTCAAGGGTGAGCACTCCATTGAAGCCGGCATGCCGGAATCGTTCAATGTGCTGGTCAAGGAAATTCGTTCCTTGGGCATTGACATTGAGCTCGAG
>CAISLL010000401.1 GCA_903886165.1 uncultured beta proteobacterium
GCACCGGCTAACATCGCCTGCTTCCCGACCACCTGAGAACCTGAACACCATGAAAGCAAGCTGGAACAACATCGTCATTGCCGAGAGCGACGACACCGTGCCGGTGGACGGCAATTACTACTTTCCCGAGAGCGCGCTGAAACGGGAGTACGTCACCTTCAGCAACCACAAGACCAGTTGCGCCTGGAAGGGTCAGGCCAGCTACTACTCGCTGCTGATCAACGGCGAAATGCTGACCGATGCCGTGTGGTACTACACCGACCCGAAACCTGAAGCCGAGATGGTGCGCGGGCGCGTGGCCTTTGGCAATGCCATCAAGGTCGGATGACCACACTCAGCCTCACCGCCGTCAATGCCAACGTGCACAGCGTGCACCTGGCCGATGGCAG
This sequence comes from uncultured beta proteobacterium, assembly GCA_903886165.1. Classification (GTDB taxonomy): domain Bacteria; phylum Pseudomonadota; class Gammaproteobacteria; order Burkholderiales; family Burkholderiaceae_C; genus Rhodoferax. The sequence goes on from CAISLL010000401.1 coordinate 390, forward strand.
CCACGTTGGCAACCTCAAGCGCATTGGCGCACTCTGGAAGTTCAAGGCCGTGGGTTATGACGCGGCGGGCGGTGTGGTGCCGGGCGGTGGGCCGTTGACGCATCTGCACAACACACCTCTGACGGCACCCGATGCGGCAGAACTTAATGCCGAACTGGGCAGCATCGCACGTGACAATTAATTGCTATATTTTAGGTAGCTGACTACACATATATTTATTGGGATATATCCGAATTTCACCTGCATTTTGTGGTCTGCCATTGAGCGCCATAAAATTGATCTTGCATACCGTGCCAGTCGGCCACCGGCGCCCTTCGCGCCAACATCCCATAAGGAAAACCCCATGCGCCAACTCAAACTCACCTATTTCGACACGCACGGCGGACGCGGCGAACCCGCACGCTTGACCATGCACATTGGCAACATCGACTTTGAAGACAATCGTTTTGCCTTTACCGACTTTGCCGAGGTGCGCAAGACCACCCCGTTGAGCCAGGTGCCCACCTTGCACGTGGATGGTGTCCAAGTGACCCAGAGCGATGCGATCACCCGCTATGTGGGCAAGCTGGCAGGTCTGTACCCTACCGATGAATTTCAAGCCCTGCTGTGCGACGAAATCCTGGACGCGGTAGAGGATGTCAACGTGAAAATGGTTGCCACCTTTGGACTGACGGGTGACGCGCTCAAGGAAGCGCGCACCGCATTGGTCAATGGTCCACTGCCGCGCTACCTGGATTGGTTGCAAACCCAGCTGCAAGCGCACGGTGGTCAGTACTTTGCCGACAATCGCCTCACCATTGCAGACTTGAAGGTGTTTGTCTTTGTCCGCAGCCTCAACTCCGGCCAGATGGACCATGTGCCGACCGATCTGGTGGAACGGCTTGCCCCTGCGCTCAACACCCACCTGCATCGCATTGCCGGAACGCCGGCGGTGGCGCAGTATTACGCCAAGTTCGAGGCCTGATGACACAAAAAAGCCCGCAGACCTTTCAGTCTGCGGGCTTTATTGCGAGTGCCTAATAATCAGCGGTCGTTCTTGGAGAAGCGTTTTTGCGCGTCGCGGGGAACGAACACTTTGCCACCGCCGGCTGGCTTGGCAAATGCAGGCTTGCCGAATGCGGGCTTGCGAGCTGCAAAGTCACCACGCGGCGCGAAATCAGCACGCGGCGCAAAGTCACCACGAGGGGCGAAATCACCACGCGGTGCAGCACCGCCAGCATTGCGGTCACCGGCAAAGCGGTCATTGAAGCCACCCTTGCGCTCGTAACTGAAGCCTTCACGGGGAGCCGCCGGGCGCTCTTCACGACCTGCAAAGCCACCACCGTTGTTGTTTGAGAAGTTGCCCGCGTTGGCCATGCGTGGACCACCGCCATTCCTGTCAGCAAAACCACCGCGCGGTGCATCAAAGCGACCACCACCGCCAAACTTGCGGTCACGCGACTGGAAATCACCACCGCCACGGTTGTCACGGCCACCAAAACCGCTTGGGCGGGCATCAGGAATGCGCTGCTTGGGCTCGAGGCCGGGCACCACCTCAGCCTTGATCGGCTGGCGGTTGAACGATTCAATGTCAAAAATCTTGCGGCGGTCACGCAGTTCGGCAAACGTGACAGCCAGACCATCACGCCCAGCGCGACCGGTGCGGCCAATGCGGTGCGTATAGTCTTCAGCCTTCATTGGCAGTCCAAAGTTGAACACGTGGGTGATAGTGGGCACATCAATCCCGCGTGCAGCCACATCGGTCGCGACCAGAATCTGCACATGACCCTGACGCAGCGCCATCAGGCGACGGTTGCGCAGACCCTGGCTCAAGGCGCCGTGCAGTGCAACGGCATCAAAGCCGTCTTGCTGCAGGTCGTTGGCCAAACCATCGCACTCAATTTGCGTGCTGGCAAACACAATGGCCTGGTTGATGGTGGTGTCACGCAACCAATGGTCAAGCAGCTTGCGTTTGTGCTGGGCGTTGTCGGCCCAGAACATCACTTGCTTGATATTGGCGTGTTTTTCTTGCGGGCTGTCAATGGTGATGCGCTGGGGCTCGCGCATGACACGGGCAGCCAGTTGCTGAATGCGCGGCGCAAATGTGGCGCTGAACATCATGGTTTGCTTGCGGTCAATGGTGAGCTGGTTGATTTCGGCCAGGTCATCAGAGAAGCCAAGGTCAAGCATGCGGTCGGCTTCATCCACCACCAGGAATTGGACCTGATCAAGCTTGATTTGCATCGAGCGTTGCAGGTCCAGCAAACGCCCTGGCGTTGCCACCACCAGATTGGCGTTTTGGAGCTTGGCGATTTGCAACTGGTAAGGCATGCCGCCGACAATATTGGCCACGCGCAGACCGCGGCAATGCTGCACCAGGTCAATCGCGTCATGCGCCACTTGCTGGGCCAGTTCGCGGGTTGGGCAAACAATCAGGGCGCCCGGGGTGGGTGCGGTGAAATGGCGTGGGTTGGTGGGGTCTTTGCGCTTGGCACGTTTGGGTGGTGCCTCACCACGGGCAGCCGCTTCAGCCACTGCGCGTTCATATTCAGCCTTGGAGTTGGCTTCAGCCTGCTCTTGTTGCTTGAGCAGGGTGTGCAACACGGGCAGCAGGAAGGCTGCGGTCTTGCCGCTGCCGGTTTGGCTCGACACCATCAAGTCGATGAACTTCGCGCTGCGGCCTTCAGTGGCCACGCCTTGCATGGCCAGGGGAATGGTTTTCTGCTGAACAATGGTGGGCTGGGTAAAGCCCAGGTCTTTCACAGCCAGGATCAGTTCGTGTGCCAATCCAAGGGTCACAAAACCGTTGGGAGCTTCTGGCTCGGCAGCCACGGCTTCAAGCGTTGCAGCAGCGTCAATGCTGTCGTGCGGCAGCACGTTGATGTCATTGGAAAAATTTTCGGCAGACGAGATTTCGCCAGCCGCTAAAGTAGCGTCAGTCATTAGATATCCTCAATACGTGAGCCCCACAAGTTGTGCGGTGGATCCGTGTGATGGTTAAAAAACATCAACCATCAAACGGAACCAGCTCAGACTCACCGCTGTGAGTTCTTCTTCAAGCTGGGGGCCCTTTTTAGGCATGCTGCGCAGCAGCTTGACTTTGGACCCAGTGAATGTTGGGAGATGTGCAAATATGCATTGCTGTTTGCAGTGCAGCCGCTAATTATGGCACAGATTCGGGTTTCTACCTAATCCGCAAGTTGAAAGAGGTGCGTGCGGTAATGTTCCAACTCATCAATCGATTCATGCACATCGGCCAGCGCCGTGTGGCGCTGCTTCTTCTTGAACCCTTTATGAACGCCGGGCGCCCAGCGTTTGGCAAGTTCCTTGAGTGTGCTCACGTCCACATTGCGATAGTGAAAAAAAGCTTCCAGTTTGGGCATGTAGCGGGCCAAAAAGCGCCTGTCTTGCCCAATGCTGTTGCCGCACATGGGGGCGCCACCTTTGGGCACATAGTGCGCCAAAAATGCCATCAGTTGATTCTCGGCGGCTTCTTCAGTCAGCGCTGACACCTTGACCTTGTCAATCAGGCCGCTCTTGCCATGGGTGCCCTTGTTCCAGGCATCCATGCCATCGAGCAAGTCATCACTTTGGTGAATCACCAACACCGGGCCTTCGATGCGCTGCACCAGCATCGAATCGGTCACGACCACGGCAATCTCAATGATGCGGTCATGTTCGGGGTTCAGGCCTGTCATTTCGCAGTCGAGCCAGACCAGATTTTGGTCCGACTTGCCCAAAGGTGCGATCTCGGTGGGGGTGTTGGTGCGGTTCATGGCTGCGAATTGTCGCTGATGCCCTAAACTTCGCCGCCATGTCCGCACCTACTCTCCATGTCTGATCCTTCGTTCGCTTTTACCCTTGTGTTCGCGGCGGCATTGGTCTTGAGTTTGCTTGTCAAATTCTGGCTCAATGCCCGTCAGATTCGTCATGTGGCCACACACCGGGCCGCCGTTCCTGCGGCTTTTACCCAAACCATCTCGCTGACTGCCCACCAAAAAGCCGCCGACTACACAGTTGCCAAAGCTCGGCTGGGTCTGCTGGAAATGGCACTGGCTGCAGCCTTGCTTTTGGGATGGACGTTGCTGGGTGGCCTCACCGCGCTGAACAATCTGACCTCGCAGTGGCTGGGTCAGGGTATGGCGCAGCAACTCGGACTGCTGGGCGCGTTCGTGGCTATCGGCGGGCTGATTGACTTGCCAATGTCCTGGTACCAGACCTTTGTGCTTGAGCAACACTTTGGCTTCAACAAGACGACTCTCAAACTGTGGTTGACAGACCTGGCCAAATCGACCGTCATTGCCACCCTGATCGGGCTGCCCATTGTGGCCCTGATTTTATGGATGATGTCAGCCACTGGCTATTTGTGGTGGCTTTGGGCGTGGTTGTTCTGGATCGGGTTCAACCTGCTGCTGCTGGTAATTTACCCAACACTGATCGCACCCTTGTTCAACAAGTTTCTGCCGCTTGAAGATGAGGTCCTGAAAGCCCGCGTCACGGCCCTGATGCAGCGCTGCGGATTCTCTGCGAAAGGTTTGTTCGTGATGGATGGCAGCAAGCGCAGCGCCCATGCCAACGCCTATTTCACCGGTTTTGGTGCCGCCAAACGGGTCGTTTTCTACGACACTTTGCTGTCAAAACTGAGCGCTCCCGAGGTTGATGCCGTGCTGGCCCACGAGTTGGGTCATTTCAAACACAAGCACATCATCAAACGCATCGTGTCCATCTTTGCCATGTCCCTGGCTGGTTTCGCCCTGCTCGGTTATTTGACACAGCAAAGCTGGTTTTACGCCGGTTTGGGGGTGCAACCCAACCTGACCGCCGCCAATGATGCACTGGCGCTGCTGCTGTTCATGCTGGTCATGCCAGTGTTCAGCTTCTTTATTTCCCCCGTTTTTGCACAGCTTTCCCGCAAGCATGAGTTTGAAGCCGATGCCTATGCGGTCATGCAAACCAGCGCGCAAGACCTGTCAACCGCCCTGCTCAAAATGTATGAGGACAATGCCTCGACGCTGACCCCTGACCCACTGTACGTGCGGTTTTACTATTCGCACCCGGCTGCTTCTGAACGACTCTTGCGGATGCAGGCATCCGCAGGTGCCACGGTTTGATGTTTTATAGAAAATTCACCTCTAGCCCTTATGAATAAAGCGATGACAGCTACTGAAATAGTAACGAGTCTGGCCAAGCTTGACGGCTGGTCCCTGGACGGAGACGGCGCGGATGTGGTCATTGAAAAAACCTACCGGTTTGCCGGATACGCGCGAACCATGGCGTTCGTGAACACTATCGCATGGCTGGCTCAGGAACGCAATCACCACCCGGAATTACGGGTGCACTTCAACCGCTGCGTCGTGCGTTTCCAAACCCACGATGTCGCAGGTCTCTCGCAGGCTGATTTCGAATGCGCCGCTGCGATTGACGAGTTTCCCCGCTCAGTCTTGCCTATGGCCACAACCGCATCCAGGGCATGACCCAGTCACGGCTAGAACCTGGCCTGATCGTGGCTAACTACGGTCGGCACTTTTTAGTGGAAATCACGGCCGGCGAGCGCCTGATTTGCCATTCCCGCGGAAAGAAGAGCCATGGTGTGGTGGGCGACCGTGTGCTCTGGCAGGCCTCACAGGACGAAGGCACGATCGAAAAGATTGAGCCCCGGCACAACCTGTTTTATCGCCAGGACGATGTGCGCACAAAGACCTTTGCCGCCAATCTGGATCAGGTGCTGATCCTGATTGCCGCCGAGCCCGAGTTTTCCAGCAGCCAACTGTCACGCGCCCTGATCGCCGCAGAAGAGCAGCACATCAGGCCGCTCATTGCGCTGAACAAGAGCGATCTGACTGCCCCATTTGCCCTGGCCTGGGAATGGCTGGCACCCTACCGGCACATGGGCTATGACGTCTTGCCTCTGTCACTCAAGGAGCCGGAGGCCAGTCGTGAAGCCCTCACGTCTCGGCTGAGCGGTCAGACCACACTTGTGTTGGGACCATCTGGCGCTGGCAAAAGCACCTTGATCAACTGCCTGATTCCTGGGGCACTGGTGCAAACCGGCATCTTGTCGCAGGCCTTGAACAGCGGCAAACACACCACCACCAGCACCACCTGGTATTGGGTGGATGCGGACAAAACCACGGCATTGCTGGACTCGCCAGGCTTTCAGGAGTTTGGTCTGAACCACATCGACCCGGCGCAATTGGCCGCCTACATGCCGGATTTGAAACCACATGTCAAAAACTGCAAGTTTTACAACTGCAGCCATCTGCATGAACCGGGGTGTGGTGTGATTGCAGCGGTGAATGCAGACGACAAGTCTGACAGCATCAGCCTCAACCGCTACAAGATTTACAGTGATTTGTACGCTGAGTTGAAGCAGATGCGGCGCTACTGAGATTTCGCCGCCACTCAGCCAGGGCGGGCGTTCTAGCCAAGCAACCGTGCCAGGGTCAGAAGTGCCAACAAGACAATCCACATCACCACGGCACGCCAAACCAAACCGACCACAATGGCCAAGTGGGCAAGTTCAGGTGTCGGGCGTTGGGCCCGCCGGTCAGGCCGGTCTGGAACGGGCGCATGGTGACCCGCACCCGGCGGGTTCAAATGGATGTTCAAGGCACCGGCGGTCGCAGCCAGCAGCAGGCCGTCGTTCTGCGCGGCTGGTTGCTCTGCATATCGACGCCATCCGTCAATGGCTTCTTCAAAATTCCCCACCACCGCAAAGCCCAAGGCCGTGACCCGGGCGGGCAACCAATCCAGCAGTGTCCAGGCGGTCTGCGCATTCTGCTGCAGCGCGACACTCACCGGCTGGTGATGCGCCTCGCTCTGGTGCTGCCAGTATCGGACCACGAATTCGGCCAGCCGGTAGAGCACGGCACCGGCCGGCCCCAATCCAAAGGCAGCCAACACAGAAAACCATGCCAGCACACCAAACACATGGCGGTGTGATGCCAGCACAGAAAACTCAATCACCCTGCCAATCATGTCGCTTCGTGACCACGACTTGGCGTCTATCTGCTGCCACTGCGCCAACAAGCTGCGGGCCAGTGGCTCATCGTCGACCGACAGGGCATCCCGGATCTGGGTGAAATGAGAACTGAACTGGCGAAACCCGAGCGATGCGTACAACACCAAAGCGCTCCACAGCACGGCCAGCGGCAGGCCAGCAAACAGCGCCAGGAGCCAGTAAATAGCCAAGGAAAAAACCGATGGGATCAACACTGCAAAACCCCAGACAAGCCAGCCGTGAAGGGGTTTGCCGGCATCCAGATTGCGGGTGCACCAACGCACCCATGCACGCATCGCTGCGTGAACCCCGTTACCGCGACTCAGGGGTCGCGCCTGCTCAAGCAACAAGGCAAACAACACAGAGATAAAGCTCATGTGGTCATCATAGCGTCAGCCATGCTCAGGCCTGCAAGAAACGGTACAAGTTGCGCAGTATCCCGGCCGTCGCACCCCAAATGAAGCGTTCCTGATTTTCATCCTGGTAGGGCATGGACAACCATTCGCGCTGAATGCCTTGCCAATGCACCTGGTGATGACGGTGGTGGGCCGGATTCATCAAAAAACTCAACGGCACCTCAAAAACGTCAGCCACCTCAAACGGGTTGGGGTGCAACGAAAATCCTGGGGAAACCAGAGCCACCACGGGTGTGACGTGAAACGCAGACCCTGTCACATACACCGGCAACTGCCCCAGCACGTCGACAAACTCGGCGGCCAGACCGACCTCTTCATGGGCTTCGCGCAATGCAGCGGCCACCGCGTCGGCATCGGCCGCGTCCACCTTGCCGCCCGGAAAGGCGACCTGACCAGAATGTGTGGAAAGGTGAGCTGTGCGCACCGTGAACAACACCATCGGTTCGGTGCGCATCAGAACCGGGATCAACACAGCGGCAGGCGCCGGCAAGCGGTCCATGAATTTCTTCTCAGCCAAAATTTCCGGCTGGAAAACTGGTGGCGCAGCAAAACGCTGGCGCAACGCTAGCGGATGCAACACCTCCCCTGGCACCGCCGGCAAATGGGTATCCACCGAGACAACGGGTACCACACGCGGGTCAAA
>CAISLL010000402.1 GCA_903886165.1 uncultured beta proteobacterium
CTGGTCGCATCGACCGCATTGGGCAGCACATCCACCGGGGCCAGCCAGTGGTGAATCGTGACGCCATTGGTTTGCGCCCATTGCTGCTCGGCTTTCGAGGCCGACATGGCCTCGGGCCCGCGCCGGTACACCATGTGTACGTTTTCAGCGCCCAGAAGTTTGGATTGCACGGCGGCGTCCACGGCGGTCATGCCGCCACCAATCACCACCACCTGGCGACCAATGGGCAGGGTGGACAGGTCTTCGGTCTGGCGCAGCGTGGCAATGAAGTCCACCGCGTCACGCACGCCCTGCAAGGCCTCGCCCGGGCACCCAAGCTGGTGCGTGTTGGGAAGGCCCATGCCCAGAAACAGGGCGTCAAAGTCCTGCCGCAGTGCATTGAGCTGCGCCACCGTTTCCAGCTTCCAGCTGTGGCGAACCTCAATGCCGCCGATGCCGAGCAGCCACTGCACCTCGGCCTGGGCAAAATTGTTGGGCGTCTTGTAGCTGGCCAGGCCATATTCGTTGAGGCCGCCGGCCTTTGGTTTGGCGTCAAAAATCACGGCCTCATGGCCCAGTTTGGCCAGTGTGTGGGCGCAGGCCAGCCCGGCCGGACCGGCGCCCACGATGGCGATTTTTTTACCCGTGGCCGGGGCGCGGGTGAAGAGTTGGGGCTGCTTGCTTTCCATCAGCGCGTCAACCGCATGGCGCTGCAGGCGGCCAATGGTCACCGGCTTGCCTTCCTGGGTGTTGCGAACGCACACGGCCTCGCACAGGTTCTCCGTGGGGCATACCCGGGCGCACATGCCGCCCAGCGGGTTGGCCTCCAGGATGGCCTTGGCCGAGCCGCGCAGGTTGCCATCGGCAATGCGGCGGATGAAGGACGGCACATCAATGCCAGTGGGGCAGGCCGTGGCGCAGGGTGCGTCGAAGCAGTACAGGCAGCGTTCGGCTTCCAGCAGTGCTTGCGCCGGGGTCAGACGCGGTGAAGCGTCGGCAAAACGCAGGGCATAGTCGGCAGCATCAAGCCGGCCGGGGCGAACATCGGGCGCGAGGGACATGGACACGTGGACAACTCCTTTTGAAAAAAATCTGACCGTTTGGTCAAGTTCTTGAGCGAGATACTAGCAAGCCACGTGCCAAACGGTCTCTAGGGGTTTGCCCTAGCTGGATGGTGTTGTGCAGCCTGTGTGCCCCCAATCGGTTATAGCGACGCGGCTTTAGCCCCGGCGCTGAACCAGCGCCTTAAGGACGGGGCATCATCCAGTCGGTGTGCCCCGGGCGCCCGGGCAGATGCAGTTGGCTGGCGCTTGCGGGGGTTTGCGCCAGCAGTTTCCCATGCCTGAACACCTTGAGTCGGGTGGCACGCAGGCGGATCGCTTCAACCGGATTGTGTGCCTGCAGCAACACAAAGTCGGCATTGCTGCCCACTTCCAGACCATAGTTTTCCAGGCCCATCACGCGTGCCGCGTTGACAGTCACGGCGTCAAAACACTGGCGCATGGCGGCCTGACTCGTCATTTGAGCCACATGCAGACCCATGTGGGCCACTTCGAGCATGTCGCCACTGCCCAGGCTGTACCACGGGTCCATCACGCAGTCGTGGCCAAATGCCACATTGATGCCTGCGGCCAGCAGCTCGGGCACACGCGTCATGCCGCGGCGCTTCGGGTAGGTGTCGTGGCGCCCTTGCAGGGTGATGTTGATGAGCGGGTTGGCCACCGCGTGTAACTTGGCCTCTGCCATCAGGGCGATGAGCTTGGAAACAAAATAGTTGTCCATGCTGTGCATGGAGGTCAGGTGCGAACCGGTCACACGGCCGTGCAAGCCCAGACGCTGGGTCTCAAACGCAAGCGTTTCCACATGGCGTGACAGCGGGTCGTCTGACTCGTCGCAATGCATGTCAACGCGCAGGCCGCGCTCGGCGGCGATCTCACACAGCAACTTGACGCTGGCCGCACCGTCCGACATGGTGCGTTCAAAGTGTGGAATGCCACCCACCACGTCCACGCCCCTGTCCAGCGCGCGCTTCAGGTTGCCGAGCGCGCCGGGCGCTCGCAGCACGCCATCCTGCGGGAAAGCCACCAGTTGCAGGTCAAGGTAGGGCGCTACCTGCCTTTTGACTTCCAGCAGCGCGTCCACGGCCAGCAGGCGCGGGTCACACACATCGACATGGGTGCGAATCGCCAGCAGGCCC
>CAISLL010000403.1 GCA_903886165.1 uncultured beta proteobacterium
ATTGTTTATATTGATAAATATCAAACAATTATAGGCAGCCACAGGCTCTGGCTGTGCCGCCCCCACCCAACATTGACCTGCCTGATGGCAGCAAAAAATGGCCGACTTTCGGCCCCTGAACTTCAACCACCCGACACACCATGAAATTCCAAGGCACCCAAAACTACGTCGCCACAGACGATCTGATGCTCTCCGTCAACGCCGCCATCACCCTGCAGCGCCCGCTGCTGGTCAAGGGCGAGCCTGGCACTGGCAAGACCATGTTGGCCGAGGAAGTGGCCAGTGCGCTGAACCTGCCGTTGCTGCAATGGCACATCAAGAGCACCACCAAGGCGCAACAGGGCTTGTATGAGTACGACGCCGTGAGCCGCCTGCGCGACTCGCAGCTCTCCAACCTGGACGGGGGCGAGCGCGTGCGTGACATCCATAACTACATCGTCAAGGGTGTGCTGTGGCAAGCTTTCACCGCAGATCACCCGGTGGCCCTGCTGATCGACGAGATCGACAAGGCCGACATTGAATTCCCCAACGACTTGTTGCGCGAAATCGACCGCATGGAGTTTTATTGTTATGAGACCCGGGAACTCATCCGCGCCAAACACCGACCCCTGGTGTTCATCACCTCCAACAACGAAAAAGAGCTGCCGGATGCCTTTTTGCGCCGCTGCTTTTTTCATTACATCAAGTTTCCTGATGCGGTGACCATGAAACAGATTGTGGACGTGCACTTTCCCGGCCTGAAAGCCGAGTTGCTCAGTGCGGCCATGAAGACGTTTTTTGACGTGCGCAACCTGCCGGGGCTGAAAAAGAAACCCTCCACTAGCGAACTGCTGGACTGGTTGAAACTGCTCATGGCGCAGGACATTCCCTTGTCTGCCCTGCAAACGCAGGACGACAAAGTGGCGGTGCCACCTCTGGTGGGAGCGTTGTTGAAGAATGAGCAGGACGTGACGCTGTTTGAGAAGCTGGTGTTCATGCAGAGCCGGAATCGGTGAATTGCCGTTCAGCCTTTTGAGCCTTCAAATTTGGGTTTGATTGCTGGATGGTGGTGACTCGTTGCGGTTTTGGTGGGCGCTGCGCAGAAGCCGGTATGGGCAACCCCCTCATATTGGGGTACCAGAAATCGTGGGCTACCCCCACTGGCTGCCGCGCGTCGACTCTGGACGAGCCAGCGCTTTTATGACATTTTTGGGAGAACTGAATGCCTTTTGTTGAACCTGTCACCTTGACTGAACGCGGCATCGCGCTGGTGCCGCTGGCGCTTGACCATGAAGCTGGCCTGCGTGCCGCTGCCGCTGATGGTGAACTGTGGAACATTCGCGTCACCTCGGTGCCGGAACCCGAACACACCCGCAAGTACATCGAAGACGCATTGGTCATGCGCGAAGCCGGCAACCGGTTTGCGTTTGCTGTCACAGAGACGAACACTGGCAAAGTGCTGGGCTGCACCAGCTACCACGACATCGTGCCTGCCGTGAAGCGCGTGGAAATTGGCTGGACCTGGTACGCCAAAAGCGTTCAGCGCTCACACGTCAACACCACCTGCAAACTGCTCCTGCTGACACACGCGTTCGAGACCTTGGGCTGCCACGTGGTTGGCTGGCGCACCGACAACTTCAACTTCGCCTCGCAAGCCGCCATTGAGCGACTAGGCGCCAAAAAAGACGGCGTGATCCGCGGACACGCCCTGCGCCGCGACGGCACCATTCGCGACACCGTGATGTACAGCCTGGCGCAAGGTGAGTGGCCGGAAGTCAAGGCCCAGTTGCTTTACCTGCTGGCCAAGCCCCGTTGACTGTCACAAAACCAGCTATTTACGCCAACCATATACAATCCGTATATTGCATTTTTTGGAGTGCGCCATGACCACCACCGCCGCCGTTTTCATGTCAGGCAACAGCCAGGCCGTGCGCCTGCCCAAAGAATTTCAGCTCAAATGCAAACGCGTCA
>CAISLL010000404.1 GCA_903886165.1 uncultured beta proteobacterium
GGTGTCTGATGTGCAGGAGCAGGCCGGCGGGGTGCGGGTGGCCAGTGCTGAAATTGCCGCAGCCACCCATGATTTGTCGAACCGTACCGAGCAAAGTGCTGCCAGCCTGGAGCAGACCGCGTCCGCCATGGAGCAGCAGACCGCCAGCGTGCGGCAAAACTCGGACACCGCCATGCAGGCATCGGCAGCGGTCAGCCATGCCAGTGAAGTTGCAGTGCGCGGTGGCCAGGCAGTGAACGATGTGGTGAACACCATGGGCCATATTTCCGAGGCCAGCCGCAAGATCGCCGAGATCATCAGTGTCATTGACGGCATCGCCTTTCAAACCAACATTCTCGCGCTTAATGCGGCGGTGGAAGCGGCGCGCGCCGGCGAGCAGGGGCGCGGCTTTGCCGTGGTGGCCAGTGAAGTGCGCACGCTGGCTGGGCGCTCTGCAGCCGCTGCCAAAGAGATCAAGGTGTTGATCGACGATTCTGTGCAGACCGTGGAGCGGGGCACACATCTGGTCGGCCAGGCCGGTGCCACCATGTCAGACATGGTGAATGAGGTGAAAAAGGTCAACCACATGATCGCCGAGATCACGTTGGCTTCCAAGGAGCAGGCGGCGGGTATTGCCGATGTGGGCCACGCTGTGGCACAACTCGACCAATCCACGCAGCAAAATGCGGCTCTGGTTGAGCAAAGCAGTGCTGCCGCAGCCAGTCTGGCGGAGCAGTCGCGGCGCTTGCTGGATGCCATCGAGGTCTTTTCGCTGGATGAGCTGCGCCATGTGAGAGCTTGATCGGGCGCACACTCAGCCAATTGGCCACTCCAGACTGCGCTTTTGATGAAACCCATTCCACTCGGCACCAGTGATCTGTTTGTGACCCCCATTTGTCTGGGCACCATGACGTTTGGTGAGCAGGTGGAGGAGGCCACCGCCTTTGACATTCTCGACCGCTCGCTTGAGCGCGGCGTCAATTTCATTGACACGGCTGAAATGTATGCCGTGCCGCCCAAAGCAGCCACCTTCAACGCCACTGAGAAAATCATCGGCCACTGGCTCAGCCAGCGTCCGGGTGCACGGCAAAAGCTCGTGCTTGCCACCAAAGTGGCGGGGCCGTCGCGCAACATGCCCTGGATTCGTGGCGGCAGCCCGGATTTGACCGGTCAGGACATTCTGGACGCCTGTGACGGCAGCCTGAAGCGCCTGCAGACCGAGGTGATTGACCTGTACCAGATCCATTGGCCGGTGCGTTCTGTGCCTGCCTTTGGCGGTATTTATTACCGGCCGACGAATGCCAGCGAGGGCACACCCATCCACGCGCAGCTGCAGGCGTTGCAGACCCTGGTGCAAGCCGGCAAAGTGCGTGCCGTGGGCTTGTCCAACGAAACCCCGTATGGCGTGCATGAGTTTGTGCGACTGGCCGAGCAATATGGCTTGCCGCGCGTGGCCACGGTGCAAAACAGCTTCAGCCTGCTCAACCGCAGTGTGGAAAACGGGCTGGACGAAACCATGCAACGCCTGAATGTCTCGCTGCTGGCCTATTCTCCGTTGTCGTTCGGTTTGCTGACTGGCAAGTACGATGACTCTGGCCTGACCGGCCCTGGCGCACCCGCGTTGGCCCGCTTGACCAAGTTTGAATCTTCCCGCAAACAGCGCTGGGGCCGACCCGAGGCCTTGGCGGCAGCCAGGCGTTACAACGCATTGGCGCGTGAACACGGCTTGACTCCGTTGCAGCTGGCGCTGGCCTTTTGCTACACCAAATGGCAAGTTGCCAGCACGATCATCGGGGTGACTTCGGTGGCGCAGTTGGACGAATGCCTGGATGTCTGGGGCACCACGCTTTCAAGTGACTTGCTGGCCCAGATTGACGCCATCCGTTGGGCGTCGCGGGACCCGGCGCAGTAAGGCGCGCCTTCACGCGTCAATGACCTGAAAAGGAACCTCCTGATGAATCCAATTTTTTCCCGACTGATTTCTGCGTTGTTGGTGGGCCTGGGTATTGCCGTAGCCGGCTTTGCCGTGAGCCATGGACTGGAGCGCTTTCGCATGTCGGATCGTTCGGTCACGGTCAAGGGCCTGGCCGAGAAAGAAGTGCAGAGCGACTTTGCCGTCTGGACGCTGTCATTTCGTCGTGCAGGGAGTGACTTTGGCGGTGTGCAGCAAGCCTTGTCGGCAGACCGCGAGAAGGTGACGGCCTTTCTGAAAACGCGTGGTTTTACCGACGCGGAGGTGGAAGCCAGACCACTGCAGGTGCAGGACCTGTTTGCGCGCGAGTACGCACAGGGCAACCAGCCCTTGCGCTTCAATGGCACCGGCCAGGTGCTGGTGAAGTCCGCCCGGGTCGCCGAGGTGGAAGGAGCGGCGCGCGCGGTCGACCCCCTGATTCAGGCTGGCGTGCAACTCGGCGGCGAGGGCGAGGGGCAAAGCGGCCCGCGCTATCAGTTGCGTGGCTTCAACGACATCAAGGCGCCGTTGCTGGCCGAGGCCACGCGCAATGCACGTGAGCAGGCCGACAAGTTTGCCGCTGAGGCGGGGGCCCAACTCGGCCCCCTGAAAAACGCCAATCAGGGCGTGATCCGCATCACTGGCGACGATGGCAATGACTTTGACAATGGCAGCTCACGCCTGAAGCGCCTGCGAGTGGTGAGTACGTTTGAATACGAGTTGAAGTAGTGCCCCGCTACCCGATTCAAAAAACTTATGGCCAAAAAAGAGCACGTCTCTGAAACCCCCGCCACCCAACTGCTCAAGGCCAGCAAGGTGGTTTTTACCGAGCACCCCTATGACTACCTGGAGCACGGTGGTGCCTTGCACAGCGCATCCATGCTGGGCTGGGACCCTTTTCATGTGGTCAAAACACTCATCATGCAAGACCAGGACGCCAAGCCGCTGGTGGTGTTGATGCACGGCAACCGCAAGGTGTCCACCAAAAACCTGGCGCGCCAGATTGGCGCCAAGTCGGTGGCACCCTGTGCGCCGGAGGTGGCGAACCGCCACAGTGGCTACCTGGTGGGCGGCACCTCGCCGTTTGGCACGCGCCGGGCCATGTCGGTGTTCATTGAATCGACCATTCTGGCGCTGCCGAAAATCCTGATCAACGGCGGTCGCCGCGGCTACCTGGTGGAAATTGACCCCAAAGTGTGTGTCACCCTGCTGGGTGCAAAACCGGTCCAGTGCGCGCTGGCGGATTAAGGCGCCGCACGCTGGCAAAATAGTGCCATTGAGCCCGGTCTGTCGGGTGATCAGGAGTTGATTTGGAATCCATTCAGGTTGTTTTTCCTCTGTTGGCAGCCATTGCCGGCTATTTGATGGGCTCACTGTCATTCGCGGTCATTGTTAGCCGGGTCATGGGCTTGAGCGACCCGCGCACCTTTGGCAGCAAAAACCCCGGCGCCACCAATGTGCTGCGTTCCGGCAACAAGGCGGCGGCCATCCTCACGCTGCTGCTGGACGCAGCCAAGGGCTGGCTGCCAGTGGTGCTGGTCAAATGGTACGGGCCGACCTACGGCTTGGGCGACGGCACCATGGCGATGGTCGGTCTGGCGGCGTTTCTGGGCCATGTGTTTCCGGTGTTTTTCAGGTTTGTCGGTGGCAAAGGTGTGGCCACCGCGCTGGGCGTGCTGCTGGGTTTGAGTGGCTGGCTCGGGCTGGCCACGGCGCTGATCTGGGTGGCAGTGGCTGCATTGTTCCGTTACTCGTCGCTGGCCTCCATCAGTGCCGCGCTGCTGGCGCCGGTGGTCTATGTGCTGGGTGATGGCGCGCTGTGGATCACCAGTAAAAGTGTCACCGTGGCGGTGGGCGTGATGGCTCTCTTTCTGCTCTACCGGCATGCCGAGAACATCAACCGCCTGATCAAGGGGACCGAGTCACGCCTGGGTAAAAAAGCCAGCGCTGAACCGATCCCGCATGCTCCCGTGCGAGGGCATGCGCAGCATGGTCACCGTCACCCCCCTGTCGCCGAGCCAAAAAACCCTGCCAAAGGCAGTCACCATCCATGAAGCTCTGTATCCTTGAAAATGATTTTCTGGACCCTGCCGTAGAGGACACCTACAAAGGTTACGGCGCCATGTTTGAGCGCCTGCTGCGCCAGGCGGGTGCCACCGGCGAGTTTGATGTGTTCAACACTGTCAAGGGTGAGTACCCGGCCTCTTTTGAGCCCTATGACGCTGTGCTGCTCACCGGCAGTCGGGCTGACGCGTTCTCCCAGGAGCCCTGGGTGCTGGTGCTCAAGGACAA
>CAISLL010000405.1 GCA_903886165.1 uncultured beta proteobacterium
TCGACCGGCGGCGCGGTCGGCATGACCGCCGCTGAGCGCATGCAGCCGTTGGAACTGAAGCCGGAAATGGCGACACTTTCGATGGGTTCGGTGAACTTCGGCAGCGACGTTTTCATGAACCTGCCGACCGACATGGAAATCTTTGTCAGGGCCATGCAGGCACATGGTGTCAAACCGGAATTCGAGATTTTTGACTCGGGCATGCTGACCGCCCTGCAACGTTGGCTCAAGAAGGGCATCGTGAGCGGCCCGGTGCACTGCGACTTCGTGCTCGGCGTACCCGGCGCAATGGCCGGAACCGCCGAGTCGCTGATGTTCCTGCGTTCGCAACTGCCGCCGGATGCCACCTGGACAGCGGCCGGTATCGGCTCGGCCCAGCTGCCGCTCGGCGTGCTGGCGATCACGCTCGGCGGTCACGTGCGCACCGGTTTCGAGGACAATGTCTACTACCGCAAGGGCGAACTGGCCAGCAGCAACGCACAGTTGGTGGCGCGCCTGGTCCGCATCAGTCACGAACTGGGGCGGGCGGTTGCCACGCCGGCTGAAGCGCGTGCCCTGCTGGGCATTGGTTGACGCCAGCGCCCCCGCCGCCTTGGCCTGACGGCTACAACCTATTGTTTTGACCGGGCGTTGCCCGAATATCCGAGCCCTGCACCGTGTCCCGTATTTCCGCCAATCTTTTGTTGATGCTAGTTGCCCTGATCTGGGGCTCGGCCTTTGTGGCGCAAAGCCAGGGCATGGCACATGTCGGTCCCATGACGTTCACTGGCGTTCGTTTCCTGATTGGCGCCCTGGTGGTGGCGCCTCTGATGTGGCTGGAGTGGCGCAGCCTGCAACGCGAGGCCAAACCGCTGAAACAGGCGGATGGGCTCCAGATTGCCGGGCTTGGCGCCTTGCTGCTGCTGGGTGCTGCCATGCAACAGATTGGGATTGTCAGTACCACCGTGACCAACGCAGGTTTCCTGACCGCGCTGTATGTACCGCTGGTGCCAGTGTTGAGCTGGCTGGTGTTGCGGCACCTGCCGCATTGGTCGGTCTGGCCGGGCGCTTTGGCTTGCCTGGCGGGTGCTTATCTGCTGTCTGGCGCGCATGAGTTGTCCATCAGCAGTGGTGACCTCTGGATCATTGCCTCGACGCTTCCTTGGGCCTTTCATGTGTTGCTGGTGGGCCGGGTGGCAGACGGGATGTCGGCCCCCTTTCTTGTGGCGGGTGGGCAGTTTGTGGTCTGCGGTGTGGTGGCCCTCGGCTGGGCGCTGGCCTATGAGCCGTACACCCTGGTGGGTCTGCAGGCGGCCACCTGGGCGCTTGTCTACACAGGCGTGATGTCGGTAGGGGTGGCATTCACCGCGCAAGTGGTGGCGCAGCGGTATGCCCATGCGACTGATGCGGCCATTGTGTTGTCGTCTGAAACGCTGTTTGCTGCTGTTTTTGGCTATTTGCTGATGGGTGACCGTCTGAGTACGGCTGGCATCGTCGGCTGTGGACTGATTTTTGCCAGCATGGTCGGTGTGCAGTTGCTGCCATTGCTACGCTACAACCGGGGCCCGGGCGCAGCAGGTCAGTAGGCCAGGCCGGGACTTATTTCAGGCTTCCCGACAGGAACTGGGCCAGCCGCGTGCTCTTGGGGTTGGTCAGAACCTCTGAGGGCTTGCCTTCTTCCTCCACCAGCCCCTTGTGCAGGAAAATCAGATGGTTGGAGACTTCGCGGGCAAAACCCATTTCATGGGTGACCACCACCATCGTACGGCCTTCCAGTGCCAGATTTTTCATGACCTTGAGCACCTCGGACACCAGTTCCGGGTCAAGCGCGCTGGTGGGTTCGTCAAACAGCATCACCTCGGGCTCCATGGCCAGGGCACGGGCAATCGCCACGCGCTGCTGTTGGCCGCCACTCAAATGCGCAGGGTAGGCGTCTTCCTTTCCTTCCAGTCCCACCTTGGCGAGGTATTTGCGGGCAATGCCAACCGCCTGATCGCGCGGCACACCCATCACATGCACTGGCGCCTCGATGATGTTTTCCAACACCGTCATGTGCGCCCACAGGTTGAAATGCTGGAACACCATGGCCAGCTTGGTGCGCACACGCGCCAGTTGTTTGGGGTTGGCGGCGTGCAATTCGCCCCTGGCATCCGGGTTAAGGTGCAGCTCTTCACCTGCCACGATGATGCGGCCCTGGTTGGGCTTTTCCAACAGGTTGATGCAGCGCAGAAACGTACTCTTGCCTGAGCCGGAGCTTCCGATGATGCTGATCACATCGCCGGCGTGGGCGGTCAGGGATACGCCTTTGAGTACTTCGTTGGTACCAAAGCGTTTGTGGATGTCTTGAACTTGCAGTTTGAGGGTGGTGGTTGTGGTCATGTCTGTATTTTTGGTTGTGTGCCTGGGCGCGCTCAGGCACCCAGCAGGTCCCCACTTCGAAAAGCCTGGGCGCCGGCAATCTTGCCAAGTTCACCGCCAGCGGTGACGTAACGGTCACGGATACGGGCGTAAAACACGCCAGCAACGCCGGCCGTGATGCGGTGCGACTGGTTGGCAAGGGGGTCAATCACCTCGGCTACCAAGTCGCCGACCTGCAGAATCTGCCCTGGTTCGGCGGCAAACACCACCATGCCAGGCACCGGCGCGTGCAAGGATTGCGAACCAGCCAATGGTGTGGCAGTGCACCGGGGCGGCGGCACGGCAGGTGGCTGGTTGCAGGCCAGAAAACCTTGGTACTGAAGCCAGTCAACGATGGCTTGGGCATCTTTTTTGGCCCAGGCATGGCTTACATCGATCTCACCACGCAACTCGATGGTGGTGCTGCAGCAGCCTTGCGGCAGTGGCACGCCCGCGCCCGCATCCACACCGCTCGCCTTAAGTCGATCTGCCAGTTGCCACCAAACGCCTGACAGACATTCGTCGAAGGGACGGTTGCCCGAGCTTTTTGCCAAAAGAATGGCTTCTGATTCAAGGTAATGAGCCAATTCCTGAAACTGCGGCCAGCAGGCTTCTTCGGTGTAGAAGTGCATCACGCCTTCACAGTCGCAATGGAGGTCGAGCACATAGTCGGCATCGTGCGCCAGGGTCAGCAGGGTGCGGCGCAGGCTCTGCAATTCGGTGGCAGGCTGCCAGCTTTTCAGGTAGCTGCCAATGGCTTGACGCACCGTGCGCACGTTGGCCTGTGCGTCTGGGCCGAGTTGGGCGCGCACGACGGATTCGACAGCGGCGGCCAGGTCGGGATAGTGCCGGTTAAAGTTCTCAGAAGTGTCGAGCTCAAAACGTCCCATGGGTTTGTGGTCGAGCCGCTGCGCCAGGCCAATCGGGTTGGCCACTGGCACCAGCACAATTTCACCCTTGATCTGGCCTGCCGTTTCAAAGGCTTCAAACATGGCGCGCAAATGGTGCGCCACCAGCATGCCAGGCAGTTCTTCGGCGTGCAGGCTGGCTTCAATGTAGACCTTGCGGCCGCTGTCAGGCCGTCCAAAATGAAAGCTGGTCAAGGTCTTCAGGCTGCCCAGGCTATTGCAGAGCAGCGGGTGGTCAATGCGTTGCATAAATCGGGATGCTCAGGGTTCAGTGTCTGCGCGGTGCCAGATAAGCCAGCAGGCGGGCTTCCGAAAAGCGGAAGAAACCGATCAGGCAAAACGACGCGGCCAGGTAAATGGCAGCGGCAGCCAGATAGGCCTCAAATGGCAAATAGTAAGTGGCGTAAATGCGGCTGGCGGCCGAGGTCACATCGAGCATGTTGGGCACGGCGCTTGCCAGGCTGGTGCTGTGCAGCATCATCACGACTTCGTTGCTGTAGGCCGGCAGGGTGCGACGCATGGCACTGGGCAACACCACGCGCAGCATGACCTGAAAACGGCTCATGCCGTAGGCCTGCGCGGCTTCAATTTCGCCGGCGCTGGTTTCACGAATGGCGCCTGCGAGCATTTCTGCGGTGTAACCCGCGGTGTTCAGGCTGAAGGCCAGCAGAGCGCAAAAGAAAGGCTCCTTGAAATGGGTCCAGGGCCAGACTGTGTCCCAGCGCGCCTGAATCCAATCCAGCTGTCCCAGGCCGTAATAAATCAGGTAGACCTGAATCAGTAGCGGCGTGCCGCGGATGACAAAGGTATAAGCCCCCACCAGCCAGCGCAGTGGCGCCCAGGGGCCGGTCAGGATCAATGCAAAAACCAGCGCTAGCACGGCGCCGACCGCCAGCGACGAGAACAGCAGCCACAAGGTGATGACAATGCCATTGCCAAACAGGGCAAGGTTTTCTGGTTCAAAAATGACAGCCCATTCCATTACAGAGTCCCCCGCTTTGTACCCAGGCTGTAGCGGGCATTGAGTTTTTTCAGGGCAAACAGGCTGACCGAGGTATAGATCAGAAACAGTGCCCCGGTGAACAAAAAGAACACAAATGGCGAACGCGTGGCTGCACTGGCTTGCTTGGCAAGATAGGTCATCTCCTGCAGGCCAATCAGGCTCACCAGAGCGGTGGCCTTGATCAGCACCAGCCAGTTGTTGGTGAAGCCGGGCAGGGCGTAGCGCACCATTTGTGGCAGGGTGATCCGGACAAAAGTCTGTATGCTGCCCATGCCAAAAGCCCAGGCCGCTTCCATCTGGCCCTTGGGGATGCTCAGGATGGCGCCGCGAAAGGTCTCGGTCATGTAAGCGCCGTAAATAAACCCAATGGTGATGACCCCGGCGGCAAACGGCTCAATGTCAATGGTGGCCTCGCTGCCGAGTTTTTCCAACAGGGTATTGATGCCAATCGTGCCACCATAAAACACCAGCAGCATGAGCACCAGGTCGGGGATGCCACGGATGATGGTGGTGTAAAAGGTGCCGATGGCCACCAGCACCGGGCGGCCAGAGAGTTTGGCTGCTGCGCCCAGCAGACCCAGAACGATGGAGACCAGCAGTGCGCCCAGCGACACCCCCACTGTCAGAAGTGAGCCTTGCAAAATGACAAGGAGGTAGGACTGTATGTTGGACGTCATAACGGCGCTAAAAGCAAGGCCAACCGCTGGGATGTTGCAATGGTAGGCCTATGGTGGAACAGGATTACTTGCCGTACACGTCAAACTTGAAGTACTTGTCGTTAATGGTCTTGTATTTGCCGTTGCCACGAATCGCCTTGATGGCGGCGTTGAGTTCTTTCTTCAGGTCGGCCTGGCCCTTGCGCAGCGCCACACCGGCACCTGTGCCAAAGTACTTGGTGATGTAGAGTTCGTCGCCTTTGAGTTCATAGGCTTCGCCACCGGGTTTGCTCAAAAAGCCACCGCCGACTTCCAGAGTGTCAGCCACGGTGCCGTCCAGGCGACCGGCCTTGATGTCCAGATAGACCTGGTCCTGGGCGTCATAAGACACCACTTCCACGCCCTTGGTCTTGAGTTCACCCAAGGCGTATTTTTCTTGAGTGCTGGCTTTCAGTACACCGATTTTCTTGCCCTTGATGGATGGAATGCCGGCAAATTTGAAGTCTTTCTTCATGACGATCTTGCTCGGGGTGTTGTAGTACTTGTCGGTGAAGTCGACCTGTTTCAGACGCTCTTCGGTGATGTACATGGAACTGATGATGACGTCGTATTTCTTCGCCATCAGGCCCGGAATCATGCCGTCCCAAGCCTGCTCGACAAACACGCAATTGCGCTTGATTTGCTCGCACAGGGCGTTGGCAATGTCCACGTCAAAACCGGTCGGCTTGCCGTCAGCGGTCTTGAAGGTGAAGGGCTCATAAGTTGGGTCAATCGCCACCTTGAGGTCTTTGCCCTGGGCAAAGGCAGTGGCACACAGGGCGCTGATGGCAGCGGCAAGCAGGACTTTCTTCATTTAGCAACTTTCTGAAATATTGCCAGGGTGATCCCGGCGGGTTAAAAATTTAAAAGTTGATTCTACGGTTAGCACAAGCCGGCTCAGGGGTTGGTTTCTACTAGGTTTGAGTGGCTAATAAGCAACATTCATGACGCAATAGTTTTGACCATAGTGGGTGTCGCCGGACAGTGCTGGCAGGAATCGAATCTGAATCTGGACAGAACTTGGTAGCCGTCAAGCAATAATTCGGTTTCCAAATCATTTGTGTCTGGGCGCGAAGCCGCAGGCATTGCAGACGCACGACAAGGCGTAGAAACAACGACACGGATGATTGGAAATGGGTTTACCAATCTTCTTTCACCGCCAGCACCGCATCGTGCCCTGCCGCTGCACGCGCGGCGAGCCAGGCGGTGGCGGTGCCTGCGGCCACCACAGCCAGGCACAAACTCAGCAACTTGACCCACGGCAGCATCAGGTCCATGGTCCAGTGAAAGCTTTGCGGGTTCACCACATGCACCAGCACCACCGACACCACCAGACCAAGCCCCAGGCCGGCGAGTGCGCCCAGGCAGGTCCAGGCCATGCCTTCAAA
>CAISLL010000406.1 GCA_903886165.1 uncultured beta proteobacterium
CTGAACGGCCTGCCAGTGAACGCACCTCGCTGGCCACCACCGCAAAGCCGCGTCCCTGTTCACCGGCGCGGGCCGCTTCCACCGCCGCATTCAGGGCCAGGATGTTGGTCTGGAAGGCAATGCCATCGATGACGCTGATGATGTCGCTGATCTTGCGGCTGGCGTCGTTAATGCCTTTCATGGTGTCCACTACCTGGGCCACCACTTCACCGCCCTTCACGGCCACGGTGCTGGCACTCACAGCAAGCTGGTTGGCCTGGCGGGCGTTGTCGGCGTTTTGCTTGACCGTGCTGGAGAGTTGTTCCATGCTGGCGGCGGTTTGCTCCAGTGCGCTGGCCTGGGACTCGGTGCGTGCGCTCAGGTCCTGGTTACCCTGGGCGATTTCGGCGCTGGCGGTGGCGACACTCTCGGAGCCCTGGCGTACCTCTTGCACAATCATCGCAAACTTGTCACGCATGGCCCCAATGGCGCTCAGCAGGCTGGCTTGGCCCGGGCGGTTGGCGTCAATCCTGACGCTTAGATCGCCAGCGGCCATGCGCTGGGTGACATCGGTGGCGTACGCCGGTTCGCCGCCAAGCTGGTTCAGCACGCTGCGTGCGATCAGTACCCCAATGCCCAGCAGCAGCAACACCAGTGTGACTGTGCCGAGACCCGCAAACTGCAGCCGTTCCATGAACGAGGCCTGCACGGTGTCAACATACACACCCGAGCCAATGACCCAGCCCCAGGGCGCAAAGCCTTTCACATACGACACCTTTTGCACCGGTTGATCGCTGCCTGGTTTGGGCCACATGTAATACACATAACCTTCGCCCTTGGCCTTGACGGTGCTGACAAACTCCATGAACAATCGCTTGCCGGTGGGATCTTTGTTGTCGCTCAGGTCCTTGCCGTCCAGCTCGGGTTTGATCGGGTGCATGACCATCTTGGGCTGCATGTCGTTGACCCAGAAGTATTCGCTGCCGCCGTAGCGCAATATCTTGAGTTCGGACATGGCGTGTTTGCGGCCTTCTTCCTCGGTCATTTTTCCTTGCTTGACTTCCTCATGGGTGTGCACAACGATGCTGTGGGCGATTTCAACCGTCTGGCGCACCGCGTCTTGTCGCTCGGTCATGATCAGTGTCCGTTCGGACAGCAAAAACATGGCCGAGAGAAAAACCATACCCAGGACAGCGCACGCCACAAGCAGTTCGAAGCGCCGGGTGACCGACATGGCGGACAAGTTGAACATGATGAATCCTTTCGCTTGTGCATAGGATGCACCGGATTTTTTGGGAGGCCAACGACATCATTCCGGCAAGACGGGTGAATCGGAAGCGAATCCTACTCCCAAAATAGCCATCATGATATGAGGGAAACACCGAGGCAGCAGCGCCTCAGCCCTGATCAAGTGAGTACGCCCTGATGATGGGCGCGAAGTACCAATAGGGTGCCAGAACAGGTACCCCCTTGCTGCTTAAAACGTTTCCCAATCCCCGTCGTTGCCTGCGCTTTGTGCAACCGGCTTCGCTGCAGGTGCAGGCAACGTGGTTGGCGCTGCCCGTTTGGGCGCAGGGCTGTGCCCGCGTGCCGCTGCGCCTTTGGGCGTGCCGGTGGCGCGCCGGTCTTGCCCCTTGAAGTGGCTCACCTTGGGCGGGTGGGCGCGCACAGCGGCGGTGGGCATGGCCAGACCCGGCTGGTTGTCACCTGCGCCTAGCTTGAACACCGCCACGGTTTGCACCAGCTCCTGCGCCTGGGATTTCAGGCTGCCTGCAGCGGCGGCCATTTCTTCTACCAGCGCGGCGTTTTGCTGGGTCGCCTGGTCCATTTGTGTCACCGCTTCACCGACCTGGCTGACGCCCTGGCTTTGTTCGTTGCTGGCCGCGCTGATCTCGCCCATGATGTCGGTGACGCGGCGAATGCTGCTGACCACTTCCTGCATGGTGGTGCCAGCCTGGTCCACCAGCGTGGTGCCTTGTGTGACACGGCTCACGCTGTCGTCAATCAGGGCCTTGATTTCTTTGGCCGCTGCGGCTGAGCGGCCAGCCAGGCTGCGCACCTCGCTGGCCACCACGGCAAAGCCGCGCCCTTGTTCACCGGCGCGGGCCGCTTCGACTGCCGCATTCAGGGCCAGGATGTTGGTCTGGAAGGCGATGCCGTCGATGACGCTGATGATGTCGGCAATGCGCCTTGAGCTGTCGTTGATGCCTTTCATGGTGTCCACCACCTGGGCCACCAC
>CAISLL010000407.1 GCA_903886165.1 uncultured beta proteobacterium
CACGGTGCTGGCACTGAAACGAATGCCCACTTGTGTCACGGCCCCGACCACACGGTCACCTTCCACCATCAGGTCGTCCACCGCCTGCTGAAACAGCCACAGATTCGGCTGGTTTTCCAACCGGTGACGTATGGCAGCCTTGTACAAAATACGGTCGGCCTGGGCCCGCGTGGCGCGCACCGCCGGTCCCTTGCTTGAGTTGAGAATGCGAAACTGGATGCCACTTTCATCCGTGGCCGCTGCCATGGCGCCACCCAGCGCATCAACCTCCTTCACCAGATGCCCTTTGCCAATGCCACCAATCGACGGGTTGCAGCTCATCTGCCCCAGGGTCTCGATGTTGTGGCTCAGCAGCAGGGTTTTGCAACCCATGCGCGCAGCGGCCAGTGCGGCCTCGGTGCCGGCATGGCCGCCGCCAACGACGATCACGTCGAAATGTTGTGGGTAAAGCATGGTGGTCAATCGGTAAGGGACGGCTCAGGACAAGCTCGCCGGGCGCGGGCGCCTAGGCGGTCAATTTTACCGGCGCACATGAAAAACTGCTGCCTGGGGTTTCAGCGGGGTGCGATTCAAACTGAGGTGGACTCGTGAAGAAATCAAAACCTGACGTCAGACCCGGCACGGCGCATCAAGCCTGGCCCGGCCAGAATTTCTGCAGTCAACGGCTCACATCCATTCGCGCCACTCCCACTCAAGCAACTTTTGAACTCCCCCTGCCGGCAGACCTGAGCGCTTGCAGAATCAGTCGGGTGATGCGCTTTGCGGAGGTAAAGGAGGAGACCGCGCAGCGGTCGGGGGACACGAAGCAAAGCGCGTCACCCGACTGATTCACCCACCAACGTGAGGTTTGCCTTGACCTGACAGACGCACCTGCGTGCGTTGGGTAAAAATCTTTGATGTGACGCACACATCACTTTGAATCGCACCCGTTTCAGCGCCAAAATGCGGCGCCATCACAGGCACAATGAAAGCTTCACAGCTTGCACAGGACAGACCCATGGCCTCTGGAAAAATACTTGTCGCCCAAGGTGGCGGCCCCACCGCCGTCATCAACCAATCCCTCGTGGGCGTGGCGCTTGAAGCGCGCCGCTTCGCACAGATCGGGCACATTTACGGCGCCCTGCATGGCGTGCGCGGCATCATTGACGAGAACTTTGTCGACCTAACCCAGGAAACCAGCCACAACCTGGAACTGGTGGCCAACACACCTTCGAGTGCCCTGGGTTCAACCCGCGACAAGCCAGACGCGGCGTACTGCCACGAGATCTTCAAGGTACTGCAGGCCCACAAAATAGGCCACTTTTTCTACATCGGTGGCAATGACTCGTCCGACACGGTGCGCATCGTCAGCGAGGAAGCGCAGGCGGCGAACTACGACTTGCGCTGCATCCACATCCCGAAAACCATCGACAACGACCTGGTGGGCAACGACCACACGCCCGGTTTTCCATCAGCCGCCCGGTTTGTGGCCCAGGCCTTTGCGGGGGCCAATCTGGACAATGCGGCCCTGCCCGGCGTCTACGTGGGTGTGGTAATGGGCCGCCATGCCGGTTTCCTAACCGCCGCCTCTGCGCTGGGCAAGAAATTCCCGGACGACGGGCCGCACCTGATTTACCTGCCCGAACGTACCTTTATGCTGGACAAGTTCCTGGCCGATGTCAAAACCACTTACGAAAAATACGGCCGCTGCGTGATTGCGGTATCCGAAGGCATTCACGACGCCAGTGGCACGCCCATTGCCGCCCTGCTGGCGAAAGAAATGGAGCACGATGCGCATGGCAATGTGCAGCTCTCGGGCAACGGTGCATTGGCAGATTTATTGTGTGAAGAGATCAAGGCCAAGCTGAAGATCAAACGTGTACGCGGCGACACCTTTGGCTACCTGCAACGCTCGTTCATCGGCTGTGTGTCAGACGTTGACCAACGCGAAGCCCGTGAAGTGGGTGAAAAAGCCGTGCAATTTGCCATGTGGGGCGGCAAGGATGGCTCGGTCGCCATCAAGCGCACCGGTTTCTATTCAGTGGACTACGAGTTGCTGCCGCTCAGCGAAGTGGCGGGCAAGACACGCACCATGGAAGGCGATTTCATTACGGCCAACGGCACCGATGTCACCGATGCGTTTCGCATGTACCTGCGCCCGTTGCTGGGTTCGGGCATGCCAGATGCCTTCCGACTGCGCCATAACCCGGTGGCTCGCGTTTTGCGCAAGTAATTCAATCACGACCAACAGAGCCCATGAAAATCCTCATTTTTGCTGGTAGCACCCGTACCCTGTCTTTCAACCGGCAACTGGCCAAAGTCGCGGCTGGGATCGCCACCCAAGCCGGTGCCGAGGTGACGCTGCTGGAACTGGCCAGCCTGGACATTCCGCTGTACAACGCCGATCTGGAAGCGCGTGGCACGCCGCCGGATGTGATCCGCCTGAAACAGCTCATGTTCGAGCACCCGGGCTGGATCATCTGCTCACCCGAATACAACGGCAGTTTCACCGCCCTGTTGAAAAACACCCTTGACTGGGCCTCCAGCCCGGTCAAGGGCGACGGCACCTGGGGCCAAGGCACCAAACCCTTTGTCGGCAAAGTAGTCGGCCTGTTGGCTGCATCACCAGGGGCGCTGGGCGGTCTGCGATCCTTGTCGCACCTCAACCCGCTGCTGCGCAACCTGCAATGCTGGGTAGCACCGCAGCAGTATGCGCTGGGCCAGGCCGGCAGCGCGTTTGATGCCGACGGCCAACTCCAGAGTGACAAACACGTGGAGGGCGTGCGTGCGGTGGTGAACCAAGTGCTGTGGGCAGCACAGCGGCTGCAAGTCTGAATGGTGGCGCCGGTGCCCTTGATCAGCGGTGATGCGACATCAATATCATTTATATAGCTAGATACCCTTTCAATTGAAGGGCCAAAAGCCAAAAATACGGAAAATCATCAGCGCACAGAGGACTCCGCACCGGGTGATGAGCAAACCTGACGCACTCGCGTTAGCATCGCCGGGGTTCGGTGACCTGTTTGATCCGACGCAACCATTCACAGGATTTCAATGAAACTTTACTTCTCACCCGGCGCCTGCTCACTGTCGCCCCACATTGTGCTCAAAGAGTCTGGCCTCGCATTTGAAGCCATAGCCGCACCTACCAAAACCCACAGGTTGGCCGATGGCACCGACTACTACACCATCAACCCGCTGGGTTATGTTCCGCTGCTGGTGCTGGATGACGGGCGCCAGTTACGCGAAGGACCGGCCATCGTGCAGTACATTGCCGACCAGGTGCCAGACAAGCAATTGGCGCCATCCAACGGCAGCTGGGAACGCTACAAGCTGCTGGAGTGGCTCAACACCATCAGCACCGAATTGCACAAGGGCTTTTCACCCCTGTTCACACCGAACATGCCCGAACAAGCAAAAGACATCGCCAAAACCCGGTTGATCTCCCGTCTGAACTGGGTCGACGGTGAACTGGCGGGCAAGAGCTACCTGATGGGTGACACTTTCAGCGTGGCCGACGCCTACCTGTTTGTGGTGGCCGGTTGGGGCAAACATGTGGGGGTGGACATCTCGGGCATGCCGCACCTGAGCGCGTTTGTGGCACGCGTCGGCGCACGGCCTGCGGTGCAAGAGGCATTGAGGGCGGAAGGATTGTTGAAGTAAGCACTGCCCCGCCCCCATGAAAAAAGCCGCTGGGTCACAGCGGCTTTTTCATTCAAGCGCAGGTTCAATATTTGAGTTGAAGCTTGTCCAATTGCTCTTTGGTGATGCCGGGCACATCACCACGTTTAGCCCAGCGATTCAAGTTCCAACCGCCTTCACCCACCCAGGCCTTGATGATTTTCAGGTTGGCAGCGCACTCGGCATCGGCACCTTTTTCGCACAGTTTGTTGTACATATTGCCCGGTTTGCCACCCGCGAGCGGGCTGGTGCCGTCGTCAAGACGGCGCATGAAGGCGCCTGTGTCGGGATAGGCAATCAGTTGCAGCAGCGTCTCGTAGGTGTCGCTGCGAGGGCCCAATTTGTCCTTTTCGAACTGTTTCTTGCGCTCCGGGTCAGCGTCGAACTCTTTCAAAGTGGGGGCACCAGCCTTCTCGGAGTGGCATTCAGCACAATAGGTCTGCAAGAGCGGCGCAATGTCTTTGCGGTAGGTCACGTCTGCGGCCATGGCAGGCAAGGCAAACACGGCACCAGCCACAACGGCCAACAGTTTCAATTTCAACATTTCCATCTCCTTCAGGTTAAGAACTTACTGGGGCTTTGCAGCCGACTTGCCAAACAACTCTGCCGGACCAGGGCCTTCCGGCTCCTTATGGGCAATTGCAAAATGGCACTCAATGCAAGTCATGCCTTCGGCCTTGCCCTTGGCATGACGCACCTTGGCTTTGGGTGACTGCAAGTCGGGACTCATCTTGTCTTCACGATGGCAACTGCGGCATTGATGGGAGTCAGACTCAATCATCTCTTTCCAGACCCGCTGCGCCATCACCGCACGCTTGGCCTCGAATTTTTCCTTGGTGTCTATCGACGGCGAAATGTAGGTGTAAAACACATCCTTGCTCGCCTTGAGCTTCGCCCACACCAATGGCCCCGGTTCATGCGGCACATGGCAGTCGGTGCAGATGGCGCGCACACCAGTGCGATTGGTATCGTGAATGGTGCCCTTGTATTCCGCGTAGTTGTATGACATTTCATGGCAACCGACACAAAACTTCTCGGTGCTGGTGTAGGCCAGCACATAAGCACCGGCAATACCGACAGACATGGAAAACAGAAAAATCCCGACCAGCAGACCAATCACAAGTTTCCAGCGCTGGCGCAGTTTCTTGATCATTGCAGAAATCGTCAATGGCTCAGTGATGCGACTCAACGCGACAACACATACTTCGCCAGATTCTTGATGGCGGCATCATCCTTCGCCTTGATTTTCTGATGCTCCTCTTTGACACCGTCAATTTCAACGGTCGGCGCGGTCGTCAGGTGGGTGAAAAGTTTGGCTTCACCATCGGGTTTGCCCTTGTACTTGGCCGCAGTCTTCTTGAACGACGGACCATCTTTCTGCTTGTCAACTGAATGGCACTTGGCGCACTTGTTGGCCAGCAGGAGTTCCTCAGCTGCCGCCACGTCGACAACCTGGGCTTGTACCGCCACGGCGCCACTGGCCAACGCCAGCGCGAACAAGGCGCGAAAAACGGGAGAAAACTTGATTGAGATCATAAAAAATCACTTGAAATTTGGATGCTTAACGAAAACTTAAGATTTACAGGTGTGCATGCTACTCCTTCTGACATTCTCACGTCACCCATTTTTTTGATCAAAATCAATAATTGCCCACTTTGAGGCTTGGAAGGGCAAAAATCTGGCGCAAGCCCTTACCACTTGACCGATCAGCTCGTTTGGCAGTCTCGTTTTGGTTGATTTCGGTTAGCATCAAACCGCTGTTTTATGCAACTGCCTGATTGGCAGCTCGCCTACCCACCAAAACAACCATGATTTTTGACAAACCCGGCGTCGTGACAAGCGACGCAACCATGGCGGCCCGCAGCGCCAGTCTCTCAGCCACATTGGCAGTGCCCGATTACCTCGAAAAAACTTACTGGTGGGCCTACACCCACCCCAATGCGGTTCGTGTGTTTGAGCGCCAATGGCTGGTCAACCTGATCCTGTGGGGCAATTTCTCCAAGCTGCGCGACCTGGCCTTGCAGGACATGGGCGAAGTCATCCATGGCCAGGTGCTGCAGGTGGCTTGTGTGTATGGCAACTTCACGGAACATGTGGTGCGCCGCCTGGGCCCGGATGC
>CAISLL010000408.1 GCA_903886165.1 uncultured beta proteobacterium
CAACATGGTGCCTTTCATCGACGTGATGCTGGTGCTCTTGATCATCTTCATGGTCACCGCGCCCCTGATCGCACCCAGCGTGATTGACCTGCCCAGCGTCGGTAAGGCCGCCCAGCGGCCCGATCAGGTGATACAGGTCATCATTGGAAAAGACGAGGCGCTGCAACTCAAACTCAAGGACACCACATCAGGCATCAGCCTGAAGGCTTTGGCAAGCGCCGTCAAGCAAGCGCAAAACGGCGTGCCCAACACAGCCGTGGTCATCAGCGCTGACAAGTCCGTGAAATACGAGGCAGTCGTCAAGGTCATGGACACCCTGCAGCGCGCCGGTGTGGCCCGGGTGGGCCTGTCGGTGCAATTGGCCCCCTAACCGCTTGCAGCGCGCACCCATGAATGCTGCGGCCAACCGCCTTGAATTTGCGCCACCCGGCACACCGGGGCTGCTGCGCGGGCTGCTGCTTGCAGCACTGGTTCATGTACTGCTGGTGGGCGCACTGACCTGGGGTGTGCGCTGGAAACGTGAAGTACAAATCGTCAGCGCTGAGGCCGAACTCTGGGCCACCGTGCCAGTGGAAGCTGCACCCAGACTTCAAAAACCACCGCCTGAGCCCACGCCACCACCCGAGGCGCCAAAACCCCTGCCAAAGCCGGCACCCGCACCACAACCCGTGGTTGAGCCGCCCAAGGTGGACATCACCCTGGAGCAGGAGAAACGTCGAATTCTGAAACAAAAACAACTCGACCTCGAAAAGCAGGAAGAAAAGCTGCGACTGACCAGACAACAGCAAGACAAGCTCAAGCTGGAAAAGCAGCAGGCAGAAAAACTGAAACTGGAGAAGCTCAAAGCCGACAAGCTCAAAAAAGAACTGGCCGACAAAACGAAACAGGCCCAGGACAAAAAACTTCTGGAGGCTCAGGCCAGACAGCTTGAAGCCCAGCGCGAAAAAAACCTGCAACGCCTGGCCGGGCTGGCGGGCGCCAGCGGCGGCACCACCGCCACTGGCCCCGCGCTCAAATCCGCCGGTCCTTCCGCCAGTTATGCCGGACGCATTCGCGCTCGCATCAAGCCCAACATCGTCTTCACTGACGACATTGTGGGCAACCCGAGCGCTGATGTGGAGGTGCGCACCGCGCCCGATGGCACCATCGTCGCACGCAAATTGATCAAGTCCAGCGGCGATAAGGCCTGGGACGATGCCGTGCTGAAAGCCATCGACAAAACCGAAGTGCTGCCGCGCGACACTGACGGCCGCGTGCCGCCGGTGCTGGAAATCAACTTCAGAGCCAAAGATTAGACAGTGCCGGAATCGTCAACCCGACTTGAGCGTCGGCACGTACAGCCCTACCGATTCTCACATTGGTCTAGAAACTGACGCATGAGAAATTTGTACTTGAGTGCGCGACCAACAGCAGAAAAATGCCGCAATTGCCGTCACGCAACGGCAAATTGTTGATCTTCAATAGGTCAGCCATGAATAACGGTCAAGGCATGGGACTTGCTTTGGGAATTCTTGATGACTTTCAAGAGGCACCCAGAATGAGAAAAAAAGCCGAAATCCTGGTGGTTGACGATGAGGAAATCGTTCGACTGAGCTTTGCCAGATCGTTGAAAAGCGAGTACTGCAACGTCGAAACGGCCTGCAACGGGCAAGATGCCTTGCAAGTCATGGGGGAACGTGCTTTTGATGTCATCCTGCTTGACCTGAAAATGCCGGGAATGAACGGCATGGTGATTCTCCAGACCATCAAGAATCGCTGGCCGGAGAGCGAGGTGATCATCATCACAGGGTACCCAGCCGTTGAAACGGCCAAGGAAGCGGTCAAGTTGGGTGCGTATGACTACCTGGCCAAACCAGCCGGCCCCGACGATGTGATCAATGCAGCAAATGCCGCGATGCTTCACAAAAGGTGGATGTTGCGCAGCGCCCACCAACCGTCAGCTGTATAAAAAAACTATTGCGACGGCTGTCACGGTTTCTCTTGGGACAAGGCCCCTTTCACCCACGACAACTGCCTGATCAAAATGTACTTCAATTCAGTCCAGTGCCTGAAGACATCACCAGAATTCCTGAAAATGGCGCCAGGCTGTTGATTTCAAAGGATTTTTAATAACAAACTGGCGCTGGCACAAAGAATGCGTAACAAGGTCAAGTCGGCAAGTAACGTCAATTGGTGCAACAAGATTTCGACTTCAAGGCGGGTGGCAATCACGCAGACCTGGCCAGATTTTTAAGGAGAACTGTCATGAGCGCGCTACGTAAAGTTCTGGTCGTCGATGATGATCCTGTCGTTGGCACAAGCTTCAAACGGGTACTTTGCAAAGACAAGGGTTACGTTGTCATCACAGCCCAAAATGCAGCCGAGGCACTGGAACGAATCCGTGAGCAGGCCTACGACCTGGTCTTTACCGACATCAAGATGCCCGGCATGGATGGCGTTGAGTTGACCGAGCGTGTCAAGGCCAGACAACCGTGGACACCTGTGGTCATCATCACGGGTTATGGCACGCTGGCCAATGAACAAAGGGCCAAAGCTGCGGGTGTGTCAGACTTTATGCACAAGCCGCTTTCACCGGAAATGATCGAAGAAAGCGCCAGCCATGCACTCGACAAAACAGAAGCTGCCCTTGTTTTGCCACAACAGGCGAAGGTGGCCGAAGCAGTGCACATTGAAATGACCGAGGCGCGCAGCCACTTCAAAACTTCGGCACTGCTGCTGGCTGCACCCCTGATGGGCCTGGCCTATGCGTTGTTGCTTCCAGTCATCGGATTGGCCATGCTGGCCTGGTTCGGCGGGCGAGCCCTCTTTGAAGTACTGGCAAAAATGGAAACGCGTGGTCGCGTGAAAGATATTGCCCTTTTTCTGGCAGCACCTTTTATCGGCCTGGTCTACGCCTTGATGCTTCCTGCAGTGGGCCTTGGCATGCTGTTCTGGGTCGGCTGGCAAGCCTTGAAGGCAAAGGCGGTGGTGGAATAAATCAGCCAGCAGTGCACGTTCCATCTTCATTGCTGCGCTGCCATGAGAACAATAACCATCAAGGCACCTTGTTTGCCTTGATGGTTTTTCCGAATGAAGGATTCTCGAGGAGTAACTCTGATGATCAGCTACTTGACAACAGGCAAGACGCCCACGCCGTGTTTTAAAAAAGCCTGGTTGCTTGCAACTTCCGTCACGCTGGCGCTGCTGATGGGCAGCACCGGTGTGCACGCTGAAGGCGTTGAATTGTCTGAAGAGACGCAGGCTTGCCTGACATGTCACGACAAAGAAGGCGAACAAAAAAAGCTGAACGACGGCGAAATGCTTTCCCTGCATGTTTCCACCCAAGCCTTTGTTGAGTCCATGCACAGGGACACAGACTGTGAGGACTGCCACTCAGATATCGACGCCAAAACTCACGGCAAAAAAATCGCCAGCATTGAAAGCAAAAGGGCATACACCCTGAGCATGGGAGATTCATGTCTGGAATGTCACAAGAAAAATGTGGCGGCCTATGAGGACAGTCTGCACGCTGCACTCGTCAAGGAAGGCAGCAAACCCGGCAGAAAGGATGCACCGCTGTGCTCCACCTGTCACAACCCGCACACGGTCAGGTCTGTAAAAATTGTCCAACCCATCACAGCGACGCCCTGCGCCGGTTGTCACGAAGCCATCTTTGACGCCTACGCCAAAGATGTCCATGGGCAAGAACGCATGGCCAAGGGCAAAACTGCGCCCATTTGTTCCGATTGCCACAAGGCGCATGACATCCAGGCATCCTCCTTCGGCAACTCCATCAAAGATGCCTGCCTGGGTTGCCACAAGGAGGCCGTCACGCAGCACAAGGACTGGTTACCGAACACAGGTCGCCACTTTGAAGCGATTTCATGCCCCGTCTGTCATGCGCCGGACGCCGAACGTCGGGTCAATCTCAGGCTTTATGACGACGTGGCAAAACGTCAAGTTTCAGAAAAATTGGGTGTGCCACAGTTTGAAATACGCGCCAATACCGCTGACGCCAAAAACATGGGGCTCGATGAGCGGGCCCTGTGGAGTCTTCTCAAGGAATTCAACCAACCCGGTAACACAGGGAAAACAATTTTGCGTGGTCGCCTGGAGGTTCGCTCCGGGGTTGATGCACATCAGATCAGTGAAAAATCAAGAGCCATCAAAGACTGCAAGGTCTGCCACCAAGCCGACGCCAAAGCATTCCAAAGTGTGTCGCTCACTGTCGCCGGCCCAGATGGCCGCCCCATTCGCCATGGCGTCCAGAAAGACGTGTTGACGTCCCTGTTGGCGACCGAATCAATCCGTGGCTTTTATGCCATTGGCAGCACGCGGATCAAGCTGCTGGATGTCCTGCTGGTGGTGGTGGTGCTCGGGGCCATCAGCGTGCCACTGGGGCACATGACAATCAAGCGGCTATTCAAAGGCGTGCGTGACAAGCGTGAGGCTGAAGCTCTTGCGGCGGCGGCGAACGAAGAGGTTCAGGCATCTCGCGGTGTTGACCAAAACGGTGACGATGGCAAAAAATAGCAGGACAGAATCATGCAAAAACTCTATATCAATCCGCTTCCTGTCAGGATCTGGCACTGGACCAACGCCTTGGGTTTTGTCCTGTTGATTGCGACTGGGCTGCAAATCAGGTACCTCGACCTGTTCCAGTGGATGTCATTCAGAACAGCCGTTGTGGCCCACAACTGGGTTGGTTTTGTGCTGATTGCCAATTTCTTCCTGTGGCTGGGTTTTCATCTGTTCACTGACAAGATCAAGGTCTACCACCCTGAAATCAGTCCAGTGAAGTATTTCCGCGCGAGTTTCCGGCAAATGCAGTTTTATGGCTACGGCATCTTCAAGGGCGACCCCAATCCGCATCATCCAAGTGCCTACCGCAAGTTCAATGCCTTGCAGAGCATGCTTTACCAGATCATCATGCTGCTGCTGCTGCCGCTGCAATTTTTCACCGGCATACTGCTGTGGGATGTGACGCGCTTTGCGTCAATGGTGGATATGTTTGGCGGCTTGCGGGTGGTTGATACAGTGCATGTGCTGCTTTTTATCCTGTTCAGTGGGTTCATCATCGTCCATGTCTACCTGGCCAGCCTGGGCCACACACCCTCGGCACATTTCAAGGCCATGATCACAGGCTACGAGGAAGTTGAAGACGAACCGAACCACCCGAACGCATCCAAATAGATTTTGCAAGCCGCTGCCCACACTGCGGCGGAAGGCAACACAAAAATCAGTCCATACCGGCGTCGTCAGGCCCAAACTCGGTATCACGAACCCGTATACCGTATTTTTTCATGAGCGCCTGAAAATTCGTCCGCTGCATGCCGGTCTCTTCCGCGCTCTTGGTCACGTTGGAAGCGTTTCGCCTGAGTGTTTCCTGAACAAACAGTTTTTCAATCTCTTCGACTGATTTTTCACGGGCAATTTTTTTTACCCGCTTGAGGTCGTCACTGGTTCGTGGCACATCCCTACTGTGTGAAGGCGCGTTGTCAAGGATGTTGACCAAATGCGCTTGTCGAATGATGTGGTCCGACGACAGGATCACCGCCCGCTGTATCGTGTTTTCGAGCTCCCGCACATTGCCCGGCCAGGCATGGTTCATGAGCAGACTGATGGCCGCCTCTGAAATTTCAGACACGGGCTTGTCCAACTCCTCGCTGAACACCTTCAAAAAATGAAAAGCCAGTGCCGGTATGTCGTCGCGGCGATCTCTGAGGGCGGGCGAGTGAATCGGGAACACGTTGATGCGGTAATAAAGATCCTCGCGAAAACTGCCATCTGCCACCATTGCCTTGAGATTCTTGTTGGTGGCGGTGATCAATCTGACGTTTGTCTTTTGCGTGCTGGTGCTGCCCACGGCCCTGAATTCATGCTCCTGAATGACGCGCAGCAGCTTGGCCTGAGTTGACAGAGAAATATTGCCAAATTCATCGAGAAAGAGAGTGCCGTTGTTGGCAATGTCAAACAGGCCACGCTTGTTGCCTACAGCCCCGGTAAAAGCACCTTTGGTGTGACCAAAGAGCTCTGTCTCCAGGAGACTCTCACTGAGCGTGTTGCAGTCGACCGTGACAAAGGGCTGGTCCTTTCGCAGGCTGTTGTAGTGAATGGCGCGAGCAATCATTTCCTTGCCGGTGCCACTTTCCCCTGTGATCAGAACCGTGCTGTTGGTGGGGGCACACTTGGCAATCAGCCCATAAACACTTTGCATGGCTGCGCTGGACCCGATGATGTTCTCAAACCGGTAGCTGGTGCTGACTTTGGTTTTTGGATCCCGGCTTTCCATTAACAATTGGCGTCGCTCCAGCGCCCGGTCTACCACCTGTTTGAGTTCATCCGGATCAAAAGGCTTGGACAAATAGTCGAATGCGCCAAGTTTCATGGCCTTGACGGCCGTCTGAATTTCAGACAAACCGGTCATCATGATGACATCCACACCTGGATGTCGCTCCTTGACGTGCTGCAACACCTCCATGCCATCAACACCCGGCATCATGATGTCGAGAATGATCAGGTCGTACTCAGTGGTGTCAACTTTACGCAGGGCCTCACTGCCGTCATGTGTCGAATCAAGGAGATACAGGCTACCGCCAAGAATGCGCAGACAACTGCGGATGACGATGTCTTCGTCGTCAACGATCAAGATTTTGGCACTCATGGGGCTTTTTCACCTGGATGAGGTTCGGTTTCACTGAAGGGTGAAGTGATCGGTAACAGGATGCGAAATGTGGTTCCCTGGCCAACCAGACTGGCAACCTTGATCTCCCCTCCGTGGGCCTTGATGATGCCATAGCTGACCGAGAGCCCCAAGCCGGTGCCCTTGCCCACCTCCTTGGAGGTGAAAAAAGGGTCAAAAATCCGCTGCATATTGGCTTCGGGAATGCCACAACCGGTGTCTTCGATGGCAAGTTCAACCATCGGCACGCGTTGGTCTTCAAAATCTTGCGGGTTTTTTGCCACGTAGGCACGGCTAACCACCGCAATCGTGCCTGGACCCTCGATGGCCTGCTGGGCGTTTACCAGAATATTCATCACCACCTGTTTGATCAGGTCGGCATCCCCCCAGATCAGCGGCAAATCTGCCGCCAGATCCAGCGTGATGCCGATTTTTTGCAAGGCGGTTGGCCTTTCAACAAAACGCACGACGTCCTCGACCACCTGGTTCAGGCTGAAAAAGCCGTTGACGGGAACCTTCTCCCTTGCAAAATCAAGCAATCGCCGAATGATGCTGGCGCATCGCCTGGTCTCACGAATCACCAACTCCAGATCCTCGGCATCTTGACTGCCATCCGGCGCGTTCTTGCGCATCAAGGAGGTAAAGGTCAGCACACCCGTCAAGGGATTGTTCAGCTCATGCGCAATACCGGCAGCCAAGACCCCGATGGCTGCCAATTTTTCCCCTTGCGCCACCTCGGCCCGGGCAGCCAGCAGGTCGCGCGAACGCTCTTCTACTTTTGATTCAAGCGCTTGTATCAGGTCGTTCACTTCGGTCCGTGCTTTGCTCAATGCGCCGGTCATATGGTTGAAGGAAGACGCCAGTCGGCCAAATTCGTCATCACTTCGAACCGGAATGGTTTTGTCAAGTTGCCCGGAACTCACTTCTTCAGCACCTTCCTCCAGGTCTTTCAGCGGCACATAGATCAGCCGTTGCAGCAGGTAGCCGGCACCCGCCGACATCAGAAGAATGAACGCAAGCACAATGCCGACGAGATGAACCACATGGTCGCGCATGGACTGGTCAATGTCATCCAGTGAATAGGCAATGTCCACCACTCCCAGGACAGACTGGTTGGGCGGATGCTCATGACACGATGCCGAGGAACAGGACGGTTCGTTGCGGATGGCGTGCATGGTCGTCAGCACCCGGTGACCAGCCGCGTCCGAG
Organism: uncultured beta proteobacterium; assembly: GCA_903886165.1. Taxonomy (GTDB): domain Bacteria; phylum Pseudomonadota; class Gammaproteobacteria; order Burkholderiales; family Burkholderiaceae_C; genus Rhodoferax. The sequence continues at coordinate 7,871 of CAISLL010000408.1, forward strand.
AAGATTGCCCACCGTTTGTCGTCAGCCACCTGTTTCAGTGGCTGGCTGGTTTGATGGCAGCGAACACAAGGTTCATCTTTTTGTTCAACCGAATAGCCGAATTCTGATTTCCGGTTGGAGTGAATGATGGTGCCGTCCTTGCTGATGACCCTCAGTCGCTCAATCCCGCTTTGTTTGCCGATGTCATTGATGATCTTGTCAGCAATGTCACGCCGGTTCACCAACATGCTGTACCGCGTACTGGCAACCACCACATCGGCGATTTGCATCACATGTGCGGCCAACACGCGTTGCAGATCCTCCTGTCGGTGTCTAAAAAAAAGCAGCGCGGATATGACAGTCGCCACCGAAAGAGCAACAAACAAATAAACGCTGACCTTGAACCTGAGATTTTTGTGAACCATTTGCCAGAACGCAGAGCAATCCGCGTGCACCAAAAAGGCAGCACGGCACAGAAATTAGAACACCAATTCAAGCGCTTCCCATGTGTCTCGGTCCGTCGTTGTGACTTCTGGACATGAACCTGCACACATCTCGCCAAATCCAACTTTTCCCATGCCACAGGCTCGATATCTGATAGATAGCTAACACCCCATTATTTACATGGGTTACAGGCATATTATTCATAAACAATCTCGGCTTTTCCAGGTGCCGTCTGAGCCCACCAGCTGGCCAATGCCGCATCACTGGGAAAAAACTTGGCTGGCTCACCCAATTGCAATTCAGCGCTGGCCGTGCCCGCGTCGCTGACGCAGTTCAACGCCAGCCGCACGCCCAGCCCACGCCACAGGTCACCCTGTTCGGTCACTTCTTTTTGCGCCGGAAAGTCTTTCAGCAGCCGCGCCATGTCCAGCCTTAGGCCCTGCGGACCTGTGCTGGCACTGACCCGCAGGTATTTGCCAAAACGGCAACGCGCCTGCTCCAGGTTCCAGATTTGCGTCACGGTCAACTGCATACCGCCAGAGAAACGGTCCGGTTGCTGCTTGCCCATGACGATGACCAGCTCATCGTCTTTCAGCAAGTCTTTGTGGGCATTG
>CAISLL010000409.1 GCA_903886165.1 uncultured beta proteobacterium
ACCGTGGCCGACAACCAGTCGATGTACAACACGCCCCCCACGTACTCGATCTACATGGCGGGCCTGGTCTTCAAGTGGCTCAAGGCACAGGGTGGCATCGCCGCCATGGAAACGCGCAACCTGGCCAAGGCAAAGTTGCTGTATGACGCCATCGACAGTTCCAGCCTGTATGTGAACCGCGTGGCCAAGGATTGCCGCTCGCGCATGAATGTGCCGTTTTACCTGCGGGACGAAAGCCTGAATGACGCGTTTCTTGCGGGTGCCCGCGAGCGCCAATTGCTGCAACTCAAGGGCCACAAGTCTGTGGGCGGCATGCGCGCCAGCCTTTACAACGCCATGCCGGTCGAAGGCGTGCAGGCCCTGGTGGCCTACATGCACGAGTTTGAGCGCCACCGCGCCTGAACCGAACCACCCCATCTCTTTTCAAAGCATCCCGCCCATGGCCAAAACCCTCGCCGAATTGCGCATCGCCATTGACGCGCTGGACCTGGAGTTGCTCACACTGCTCAACCAGCGCGCCGGGCTGGCGCATGAAGTCGGTGAGATCAAGCGCATTGACGGCTCTGCCGTGTTCCGACCCGACCGCGAGGCCCAGGTGATTGCCAGTTTGCAGGCACATAACGCTGGCCCGCTCAAGGACCACAGCCTGAGCCTGATCTGGCGCGAAATCATGTCTGCCTGCCGCGCGCTGGAGGCCCCCCAGCGTGTAGCCTACCTTGGGCCGGCGGGGACATTCAGCGAACAGGCGGCGGTCCAGTTTTTTGGTGGCAGCATGTCACGTGTGCTGTGCGTCAGCATTGACGAGGTGTTTCGTGCCACGGCCGCCGGGAGCGCCGAGTTTGGCGTGGTGCCGATAGAGAATTCCTCTGAAGGCGTGATTTCGCGCTCGCTTGACTTACTGCTCAATTCGCCCCTGCACATCATTGGCGAAACCAGCTTTCTGGTGCGCCACAACCTGCTGCGCCTGGAGCCGTCGCTGCACGACATCGAGTCGGTGTACGCGCACCCGCAAGCTCTGGCCCAGTGCCAGGACTGGCTCACCACACACCTGCCGCACGCAGAGCGCCGCGCCGCAGCCAGCAACGCCGAAGGCGCGCGAATTGCTGCCACCAACCCGGCCTGGGCCGCGATTGCCAGTGAGCGCGCCGGCAGTGAATTCGGCCTGCACATTGCGTCATACGCGATTCAGGACGACGCCTTCAACCGCACCCGTTTCGCCATCATTTGCCTGCCGCAAACGCTGGCCGCACCGCAGGCCTCGGGCAACGACTGCGTCAGCCTGATTGTGTCGGTCACGAACCGGCCAGGGGCGGTGCATGACCTGCTGGTGCCGTTGAAGAAACATGGTGTCTCCATGACGCGGTTCGAATCGCGCCCGGCGCGCTCCGGCCAGTGGGAATACTACTTTTACATAGACCTGGCTGGCCATCCATCGCAGCCAAATGTCAGCGCGGCACTGGTCGAATTGCGCAGCCTGTGCGCTTTCTACAAGGTGCTGGGCACCTACCCGGTGGCGGCATGATGTTTGAACAACTTGGATTGATCGGCTGCGGCCTGATGGGTGGCTCCTTTGCGCTGGCCATGAAACGTGCGGGCCTGGTCAAGCGCGTGGTCGGCTACAGCAAGTCACCCTCGACCACAGAGCGCGCACGGAAAATGGGCGTCATTGACGTGGAGGCACCGTCGGCGCTGCTGGCGGTGTCGGGTGCTGACATTGTGCTGGTTGCCGTTCCGGTGGCTGCCACCGAGGCCACCCTCAAGTCCATCAAGCACATGGTCACGTCGCAGATGCTGATCATGGATGTGGGCTCCACAAAGGGGGATGTCCTGGATGCAGCCCATAGGGCCTTGCGCGATCAGGTCGGCTCATTTGTGGCTGCACACCCAATTGCAGGCAAGGAACACGCGGGTGTCGAACATGCCGACGCCAACCTCTACAACGGCTGCCAGGTCATCCTGACCCCGAACGAACGCACACTCAAAACCCAGCTCACGCGGGCGCAAGAGGTCTGGAAGGCACTTGGCTGCCAGGTGCTGGAAATGTCGTCAGCCTCGCACGATTCGGCATTTGCTGCGGTCAGCCACCTGCCGCACCTGTTGGCTTTTGCGCTGATGAATTCAGTGCTGACACAACCACAGGGAGCGCAGTTCCTGTCGCTTGCAGGCCCTGGTTTTCGGGATTTCACCCGCATCGCCGCCAGTGACCCCAAGGTCTGGCGCGACATTCTCATGGCCAACAAAACCGAGTTGTTGGCACAAAGCCGGTTTTTCCAAGCGCAGCTGCAGGCCTTTGAAGGCCTGATGGCAAGCGGCAACACACAGGCCTTGGAAGCCCTGATCGAACAAGCCAGCCGCAGACGCAGCGAATGGCAAATGACGAAACTTCCCAAACCATGCTGACCAGTGCTTTCCTTGACCTGCCGCCCCTGCAATCTGCTGGCGGAACCCTCACGCTGCCCGGCTCCAAGAGCATCTCGAACCGCGTGTTGCTGCTGGCAGCCTTGTGCGCCGGCCGCACCACGCTGCATGACGTTCTTGACTCCGATGACACCCGTGTGATGCTGGACGCCCTGCGCACCCTGGGCTGCGCCATCGAGCGCTCTGGCAACACAGTGGAGATCAACGGCCTGGCTGGCGTGCCCCAACACAAGGAAGCGGCCTTGTTCATGGGCAACGCGGGCACTGCCATTCGTCCGCTCACGGCTGCCCTGGCCCTGATGGGTGGCAGCTACGCACTCAGTGGTGTCCCGCGCATGCACGAACGCCCCATCGGCGACCTGGTGGACGCCCTGCGCCAGCTCGGCTGCCAGATCGATTACACCGGCCAGGATGGCTACCCGCCACTGCAGATCGGCACTCCCACACTTGCGCTGGATGCCCCGATCAGGGTGCGCGGCGATGTCTCGAGCCAGTTCCTCACGGCCTTGCTGATGGCCTTGCCCTTGGTTGCCACCCGGGATATCGTGATTGATGTGGTGGGCGAACTGATCTCGCGTCCCTACATTGAAATCACACTCAACCTGCTGGCACGTTTTGGCATTCACGTGCAACGTGAAGGCTGGCAGCGTTTCACCATCCCTGAGGGCAGCCAATACCAGTCACCCGGCACCCTGTTTGTGGAGGCAGATGCCTCGTCTGCTAGTTATTTCATTGCATTAGGTGCAATTGCCACGGGGGATAAAAGCCGGAATTCGATAAAGATATTGGGGCTCGGCGCAGATTCGATCCAGGGCGACATCCGGTTCCTGGAAGCCGCGCGCGATATGGGCGCTCACGTGGCAAGCGGCCCCAACTGGCTGGAAGTATCGCGCGGCACCTGGCCGCTCAAGGCGATTGACCTGGACTGCAATCACATGCCCGATGCCGCCATGACACTGGCCGTGATGGCGCTGTACGCGCAAGGCACTACCACCTTGCGCAACATTGCCAGTTGGCGCGTGAAAGAAACCGACCGCCTTGCCGCGATGGCGTGTGAACTGCGCAAGCTCGGCGCCACAGTGGTCGAAGGCGCTGACTTCATCCAAGTCACACCACCAGCCACCGCCTCGGACTGGCACGCCGCCAGCATCCACACCTATGACGACCACCGCATCGCCATGTGTTTTTCACTGGCGGCTTTTAATCCGGCAGCATTGCCGGTGCGCATTGAAGACCCCAAATGTGTTGCCAAGACCTTTCCAGACTACTTTGAAGCCCTGTTTTCGCTGGTGCAGACCGACACCCGGCACATTCCCGTGATTTGTGTGGACGGCCCTACCGCCTCCGGCAAGGGCACCTTGGCCGCGCAGCTGGCCAGCCGGCTGGGGTACCACCTGCTGGATTCCGGTGTCTTGTACCGGATCGCGGCATTGGCAGCCACGCGTGCGCAGTTGCCGCTGGATGCCTCCGGCGAGGCCGACATCGCCCGACTGGCAAGAAGCCTGTCCATTGAATTTTCAGGTGATCAGGTGCTGCTGGAGGGTGAGAACGTCACCGACGCCATCCGCACCGAAGAAGCCGGTATGAACGCATCCAAAGTGTCGGCACTGCCGATGGTGCGAACGGCTTTGGCAGAACTTCAGCACGGTTTTCGACGCCTGCCAGGCCTTGTTGCGGATGGCCGCGACATGGGCACCGTGATCTTTCCTGACAGTGCACTCAAGGTATTTTTGACAGCAGGCGCCGAACAACGTGCACAGAGACGCCTCAACCAGTTGATTTCAAAAGGAAATACAACTACACTTGACAGTCTTCGCGCTGACTTGGAAGCACGCGACGCACGGGACATGTCCCGTAGCGTGGCGCCTCTCAAGCCGGCCGCAGATGCCAGGCTGCTGGACAACTCGGACCTCTCGATTGAAAAATCGGTCGATCTGGTGTTGAGCTGGTGGCAAGGCAATCAGCCTTTTTGAGTCATCCATTAGGCTGAAAACGCAATAAGCCAACCGCTTTTGCAATCGGTCCTCAATCGTGCCCTCGCGCTGCAATGGCGCACTGCGAATGAGGTTCAAAAAACTTAACACCACGGGTAAAACCGTGACATAACCTGCGCTTAAAACCGCATCAAAACATGTCTGAATCATTTGCCGCCCTATTTGAAGAGTCTTTGACACGCACAGAGATGCGCCCAGGCGAGGTGATCACTGCTGAAGTGGTCCGTATCGAGCACAGCTTTGTGGTCGTGAACGCCGGTCTGAAATCCGAAGCCTATGTACCTCTGGAAGAGTTCAAGAACGATCAGGGCGAAACTGAAGTCCAGGTTGGCGACTTCGTGTCGGTGGCCATTGGCTCCATCGAAAACGGCTACGGCGACACCATTCTGAGCCGCGACACTGCCAAGCGTCTGGCATCGTGGATGGCGCTTGAAAAAGCCCTGGAAACCGGCGAATTTGTCACCGGTCAGACCAGCGGCAAGGTCAAGGGCGGTCTGACCGTGCTGGTCAACGGCATCCGTGCCTTCCTGCCAGGCTCACTGGTGGACACACGTCCGACCAAAGACCTGTCTCCGTACGAGAACAAGACCCTGGAATTCAAGGTCATCAAGCTCGACCGCAAGCGCAACAACGTGGTGCTGAGCCGTCGCGCCGTGGTGGAAGCCTCCATGGGCGAAGAACGCTCCAAGCTGATGAACACGCTGAAAGAAGGCGCGATTGTTCATGGCGTGGTGAAGAACATCACCGAATACGGCGCATTTGTCGACCTTGGCGGCATCGACGGCCTGTTGCACATCACCGACATGGCCTGGCGCCGTGTCCGTCACCCCTCCGAGGTGGTGACCGCTGGCCAGGAAATCACCGCCAAGATCCTGAAGTTTGACACCGAGAAAAACCGTGTCTCACTGGGTCTGAAGCAAATGGGTGATGACCCCTGGATGGGCGTGAACCGCCGTTACCCCCAAGGTACGCGCATGTTCGGCAAGATCACCAACATCGCCGACTACGGCGCGTTTGTGGAACTGGAACCCGGTATCGAAGGTCTGGTGCACGTGTCCGAGATGGACTGGACCAACAAGAACGTGGCCCCGGCCAAGATCGTTGCGCTGGGCGACGAAGTCGAAGTGATGGTTCTGGAAATCGACGAAGACAAGCGCCGTATTTCCCTGGGCATGAAGCAGTGCAAGGCCAACCCATGGCAAGAATTTGCACAAAACACCAAGCGCGGTGACCGCGTCAAGGGCCCGATCAAATCCATCACCGACTTCGGC
>CAISLL010000410.1 GCA_903886165.1 uncultured beta proteobacterium
ACTGGACCGATCCGAAGAGTTGAATTATTGGGACATAACAATTCAACCTAAACCGGTATTTTTGTAATTTCCAATTCCCTAAGATAGCAATAAACGCAATTTTCACAAGGGCTAAAGCCAAATTTTTCACATAACTGCCATCCCCAACCGGCCGATCGAGTAGTACGTCTTCAGTTCAACGCGTTGGCCAAATAGGGCTGTTAGGCTCCCTTTCCGCCCCGGCGGGGGTGGAAAGGGCGGGGGGATAGGGGGGGATCAACGACAAATAATTGAATAAATAACGATGCTCAAGCCCGCATAGGCTGTTCGCAAGCAGCTATCAAAAAAATATCAAAGCCCCAAACGACGACAAATCTCTAACGTCGCTGCACTCTGATTCATGCTGTAAAAATGCAAGCCAGGTGCACCGCCCGCACGCAATTGCTCACACAAATCCGTCACCACATCCAACCCAAACGCCTTAATGGAAGCGGTGTCATCGCCAAAACTTTGCAACCTCAGCCGAATCCAGCGCGGAATCTCCGCCCCGCAGGCGTCGCTGAAACGCATCAGCTGGCTTGAACTGGCAATCGGCATGATGCCCGGCACCACCGGAATCTGCACCCCCAGCGCGTCGACATCCTCGACAAAACGAAAGTAGGCGTCCGAGTTGTAAAAATACTGGGTGATGGCCGAATCAGCGCCTGCCTGCACCTTGGTGGCAAACGCCTTCAGGTCGCTCTCGGGCGATCTGGCTTGCGGGTGGGTTTCAGGGTAGGCCGCCACTTCGATGTGAAAGGCATCCCCCATTTCAGCGCGAACGAAAGCCACCAGATCGCTGGCGTAACGAAACTCGCCGCCGGCGCCGTAGCCGCTGGGCAAGTCGCCGCGCAGTGCCACCAGGCGTTTGACACCCATGGCTTTGAGCTTGGTCAGCTGCGTCCGCACCCCGTCATGTGTGGCGCCGATACAGGAGAAATGCGAGGCTGCCATCGTTCCTTCGCTCAAGATGTCACGCACCGTGTTGAAGGTGCCTTCCTGGGTGGAACCACCGGCACCAAAGGTCACCGAGCAAAATTCGGGCTTGAGTGGTGCAAGTTGCTGGCGCACGACGCGCAGCTTTTCCACACCCTCTGGCGTTTTGGGTGGAAAAAATTCAATGCTGACCGGGAAACGTACGGTAGAAGTCATGTCAGGTCTTTGGTTGCGCAAATAAAAAACTCACGGTTGCCATCGCCACCAGTGATCGAGGAGTCGAACCAATGGGTCACGGTAAGGCCAAGTGCCGCACAGGCGTCGCGCAAGCGCTGCTCAACGATGCCGTACATGGCTGCATCCTTCACAATGCCGCCCTTGCCGACCTGGCCCGGTTGCAATTCAAACTGGGGTTTGACCAGTGTCAGCAGCGTGCCACCCGCTTTGAGCAAGGGCAGCACGGCTGGCAGCACCAAGGTTTGTGAAATGAACGACAGATCCGCCACGATCACATCGAACTCGGGAACAAATTCGCTGTCAGGTGCTTCCTGGCCATCGTCATTGTCTTCACGTTCTTCAAGGTCAAATTGACCTTCAGAACCCGTGCTTTCTTCAAAAGCAGCTATTAAGTCCGAAGCGCACAACGCACGGGCATTGAGGCCTTCGACACACAGCACGCGGGGGTCTGCATGCAGCTTGGGGTGCAACTGGGCGCTGCCCACATCCACACCCACCACAAAGCTTGCCCCTTGCTGGAGCAGGCAATCAGTGAAACCGCCCGTGCTTTGACCCACGTCCAGGCACTGACAACCATGCACCGACAACCCAACCTGCTTCAGCGCCGCCTCAAGTTTGAGACCACCACGAGACACATAGCGGGCTTCAGAGTTGTCGAGCAGACGCAGTTCGGCATCTTGGGGCACGTCGTCACCATTTTTGGCCACACTGCGCCACCCCGTCCCCTGCTGCCATTGCACACCCCCGGCAATCAGGCGCTGGGCCTGTGAGCGGGTGCTGGCCAGGCCACGCTGCACCAGCAGTTGGTCAATGCGCATGGGCTATTTAATACCTGTAAGTGTCAGCTTTGTACGGGCCAAACTTGCTCACGCCAATGTAGGCGGCTTGCTCGTCGGTCAGCTCGGACAACATGGCACCGACCTTTTTCAGGTGCAGGCGCGCCACCTTTTCGTCCAGCAGCTTGGGCAGCACGTAGACCTTGCCCACCTTGTATTCCTTGGGCTTGGTGAACAGTTCGATTTGCGCAATGGTCTGGTTGGCAAAGCTGGAAGACATCACGAAGCTGGGGTGGCCGGTGCCGCAACCCAGGTTCACCAAGCGGCCTTTGGCCAGCAGGATGATGCGCTTGGCAGGTTTCTTGCCTTTGGCCGGGAAGATCACGTGGTCGACTTGCGGCTTGATCTCTTCCCACTTGCACTTCTCCAGCGAAGCCACGTCGATTTCATTGTCAAAGTGACCAATGTTGCAAACAATGGCCTGGTCCTTCATGGCCTCCATGTGTTTGTAGGTGATGACATTCTTGTTACCTGTGCAGGTGACAAAAATATCGCACTTGTCGGCCGCGTATTCGGTGGTGACGACCTTGTAGCCTTCCATGGCGGCTTGCAAGGCGTTGATGGGGTCAATCTCGACCACCCAAACTTGTGCTGACAGCGCACGCAGTGCCTGCGCAGAACCCTTGCCCACGTCACCGTAGCCCACCACGCAGGCCACTTTGCCGGCAATCATGACGTCGGTGGCACGTTTGATGGCATCCACCAGGGATTCGCGGCAGCCATACAGGTTGTCAAACTTGCTCTTGGTCACCGAATCGTTGACGTTGATGGCACGCAGCATCAGCTCACCCTTGGCCGACATTTCGTTCAGACGGTGCACACCCGTGGTGGTTTCTTCAGTCACACCAATGATGTTCTTCAGGCGGCGGCTGTACCAGGTCGAATCTGTGTTGAGCTTGGCCTTGATGGCGTTGAACAGGCAGATTTCTTCTTCGCTGGAGGGGTTGTCAAGCAACTTGGCATTTTTCTCGGCGCGGGTGCCCAGGTGCATCAGCAGTGTGGCGTCACCACCGTCGTCCAGAATCATGTTCGGACCTTCAGCGGCGGTGCCCTTCTTGCCGCCAAATTCAAAAATGCGGTGGGTGTAATCCCAGTAGTCGGCCAGCGTCTCGCCTTTGACCGCAAACACCGGGATGCCGTCGGCAGCGATGGCGGCAGCGGCATGGTCCTGTGTCGAGAAGATGTTGCAAGATGCCCAGCGCACTTGCGCGCCAAGCGCGGTCAAAGTTTCGATCAACACCGCGGTCTGAATGGTCATGTGCAGGCTGCCGGTGATGCGTGCGCCTTTCAAGGGCTGGGCCTCGGCAAATTCTTCTCTGATCGCCATCAGGCCGGGCATTTCGGTCTCGGCAATGTTCAGTTCTTTGCGGCCCCAGGCGGCCAGGGCAATATCGGCAATGATGTAGTCGGCAGCTTGGGCAGGTTTAACAGACTTGGCAGGTTTTTTTGATGCAGCGCTCATGGTTCACTCCAGACGGTAAGGTGACAACCACAGCACGCAAAGGAGTTTGAGCTCACCTCACGTATTGTGGGTGAGCGCCGTTGTGAATCGCCAGGCCAGGTGCCGCAGCGGGTTCCGAGCCTCACTCAGCACCGGGCTGGTCGCCCTGGCGTGAGCTGCAACGCTCCTCGGAATGGGCGCGATTATAGAGGTGTGTTCAAACACTGGTCTGGCGCACCGGTACGGCGCACGGTAAAGTAAGCACAGAACCGTCAGCCGTGCAAAATGCGGGTTGACTGAAAATTATCGTTGTCATAAGGAATCCAATTGAACGTTTCCTCCACACCCTTTGCCACGCCGCTGTCCGAGGAAATCAACGCCCACCTTTTGCACACGGTGGGTGTGGCTCCGGAACTCGCGTCACCCAGCGACCTGATGCAGGCCATTGCCCAGGTGGCACGCGCACAATTGTCCAGACGCTGGGTCACCACGCAGGCGCAGGAGCGCACCCACAAGGCGCGTCGGGTTGTCTATCTGTCGATGGAGTTCTTGATGGGCCGCAGCCTGTCAAACGCACTGGCCGCCTTGAACCTCACCGAGGGTGCGGCGGCAGGTTTGGCGCAACACGCCCGCAGACTTGAGGACATAGCCGAACAGGAGCGTGATGCAGCCTTGGGCAATGGCGGCCTGGGTCGGCTGGCCGCGTGTTTTCTGGACTCCATGGCTACACTCGGACTGCCCTCGTTTGGCTACGGCATCCGTTATGAATACGGCATGTTTGCCCAGGAAATCCAGAACGGCAGCCAGGTGGAATACCCCGACTCCTGGCTGCAGGACGGCACACCCTGGGAGTTTCCGCGCGCCGACATCACCTACCCGGTGCGATTTGGCGGTTGGGTCACCCACAAAAATAACACAGCCGTGTGGCAACACGCGGGTGAAGTGGCCGCCAAAGCCTATGACATGGTGGTGCCCGGCCATGGCACCCATAAAGTCAGTACCCTGCGCCTGTGGAAAGCGGTGGCGCCAGCGCACTTTGACCTGGGCGCATTCAACACCGGTGACTACGCCCGCGCCGCCAGCACCAAAAACGAGTTTGAAAACATCTCCTGGGTGCTCTACCCGAACGACAGCACACCGGCCGGCCGCGAATTGCGGCTCAAACAAGAGTATTTCTTTGTCGCCGCTTCGATGCAGGACCTGGTCAAGCGCCACCTGGACGAACACCCCACGCTGGACAACCTGGCCGAACACGTGGCGATTCACCTGAACGACACCCACCCGGCCATTGGTGTGGCAGAGCTGATGCGCATCCTGTGTGACGAACACGGCTTCCAATGGGACCATGCCTGGACGCTGTGCGGCAAAACCTTCTCATACACCAATCACACCCTGATGCCCGAGGCACTGGAGACCTGGCCGGTGAGCCTGATACAGCAGGTGCTGCCGCGCCACCTGGAAATCATCTTCCGCATCAACAAGGAGTTTCTGGACCTGGCCGCGCGCTTTCGCCCGGGGGACCATGAGTTTCTGAAACGCCTGTCGCTGATTGACGAAAACGGCGAGCGCCGGGTGCGCATGGCGCATTTGTCGGTGGTGGGCAGTCACCAGGTCAATGGGGTGTCAGCCCTGCACTCGGAACTGCTGGTGCGTACCATCTTTGCCGACTTCGCATCGCTGTGGCCAAAACGTTTCACCAACATGACCAACGGCGTCACGCCCAGGCGCTGGCTGGCACAGGCCAATCCCGGGCTGGCCAAGCTGCTTGACGACACCCTGGGCAAAAGCTGGCGAAACCACCTCGACCAATTGGCCGGACTGAAAAACACCCTGAACGACCCGGTGTTTGCGCAAAAATTCATGGCGATCAAACGCGACAATAAAGTGCGACTGGCCCATTTGATCGAAAAAACCACCGGCATCACGGTCAGCCCGGACAGCCTGTTTGACGTGCAGGTAAAACGCATTCACGAATACAAGCGCCAGCTGCTCAATGTGCTGCATGTGGTGGGCCGTTACCAGGCCATTCTGGCCAACCCCGACGCGCCATGGGTGCCGCGCACGGTCATCTTTGCGGGCAAGGCGGCGTCCAGCTACCAATCC
>CAISLL010000411.1 GCA_903886165.1 uncultured beta proteobacterium
GGTGTCTGTGCCACCTGCCGCTGCAAGGTCATGACCGGCAGTGTGACGATGGACAAGAACTTTGGTCTTGAAACCTGGGAAACCGACAAAGGCTTTGTGCTGAGCTGCCAGTCGCGCCCGACCAGCGAAGCCCTGACCGTGAGTTTTGACGAGCGCTAAAACTGAAAACACAATAACCCGGCGGCAGAGCCCATGGGCTCTGCCGCCCACTTTGGATGTGCCATGCCCTGTTACGCGATTGAAGGTGTGATCCCCGTGGTAGACCCAAGTGCTTATGTGCACCCCACGGCCGTGCTGATTGGAGATGTACATGTGGGACCGAATTGCTACGTAGGGCCCAATGCCAGCCTGCGTGGGGATTTTGGCCGCATCATTTTGGCGGCGGGTGCCAATGTGCAGGACAACTGCGTCATGCACGGATTCCCACAACAGGACACCGTGGTGGAGGAAAACGGCCACATCGGTCACGGAGCCGTGTTGCACAGCTGTGTAATCCGCCGCGATGCCATGGTCGGCATGAATGCGGTGGTGATGGACGAGGCCGTGGTGGGTGAGCAGTCGGTGGTGGCTGCCTGTGCGTTTGTGCCTGCGGGCATGCAGGTGACACCCAGAACCCTGGTGGCGGGCGTGCCGGCCAGACTGCTGCGAACTTTGAGCGACGATGAACTCGCCTGGAAACTTACCGGCACACAAACCTACCACGATCTCACCCGGCGCTGTCTGGCCAGCCTGACCGAAGTCCAGGCGTTGCCAAAAGCAGAGCCGGATCGCCCCCGGGTGTGCGCGCCTGACGTCAAGTCCTTGATTGCCTCCAAGCGTGCTGAACGCGCCAAATGACGCCAACCGCACAGCCGACCCATGAAGATCTACAACTATTTTCGCAGCGGCACCTCGCACCGTCTGCGCATTGTGCTCAACCTCAAAGGGCTCGACTGGGACTATGTGGCGGTCGATTTGCGCGCGGAGGCCCACTTTGACGCCGCCTTCAAGGCGCTGAACCCGCAGGGCTTGGTGCCCATGCTGATCGACGGTGACCTGGTGCTGACCCAGTCGCCTGCCATCATCGAATGGCTGGAAGAACGCTACCCGAACCCGCCGTTGCTACCTGTAAACATGAATGACCGCGCCCGCGTGCGCGCCCTGGCAGCCATCGTCGGCTGCGACATCCACCCACTCAACAACCGACGCGTGCTGGAATACCTGCGGCACACGTTGGGCTGCGATGAGGCCGCTGTGCTGGCTTGGTGTGCCACCTGGATCAGCACGGGTTTTGCTGCGCTGGAGGCCATGTTGGTGGCAGACGTCAACCGTGGCAATTTTTGCTTCGGCGACCGACCTGGCATCGCCGACGCTTACCTGGTCGCGCAAGTCGAGAGCGCTCGGCGTTTCAATGTGGACCTATCCCCGTATCCCTGTATCTGCGCCATTGATCTCGCCTGCGCAGCGCTGTCAGTCTTTGTACGGGCAGCGCCATCGCAGCAGCCCGACAAGTTTTAGGGTGTGCGTTTCCATGTGTTGCAAATCCATCTCAAACCGCATAACGATAAAGTGTTAGGAAATTCAATTTGCACTTCGATAAGATATTTTTTGGTGTGCTGAAGGCGTGCCGTGCTTGAACTCATATGGTAGAAATTCCTGTCTACAAAAATTTTATAATGTTGGAGACACTTCAATGACTTACAAGATGAAGCCGCTGAATGCCACCTCTATGTTGGCACTCACCGGTTCAATGGTTTTGGCTAAAATGCTAGCACCATCAAATAAGGTCAAGGCCAAAGCATCCGATACTTCGGTTAAACTGAAGTTCCCGCGATTTTTGATTCCATAAATCGTGTTTTTTCACCCCTGTAGCTGGGGGAAGGCCACCAAGAGTGGTCTTTTTTTGGGTTGATTGTGTAGTCACTAAAAATACTTGCA
>CAISLL010000412.1 GCA_903886165.1 uncultured beta proteobacterium
GGATGTGGTGAAGCCCGGTGTGGTGTCCGGTGATGACATGCAGAAGATCTTTGCAATCTGCAAAGCCAATCACTTTGCGATGCCGGCAGTGAACGTCATCAGCACCGATTCGGTGAACGCGGTCTTGGAAGCAGCAGCCAAGGCGCAGGCGCCTGTGATTATTCAGTTCTCCAACGGTGGCGCAGGATTTGTGGCAGGCAAGGGACTCAAGCTCGACGGCCAGAAAGCGGCCATTTTGGGTGCCATTTCGGGTGCCAGACACATCCACTTGATGGCCCAGGCCTACGGCGTTCCAGTCATTGTGCATACGGACCATGCGGCCAAAAAGTTGCTGCCCTGGATTGACGGTTTGCTGGATGCGGGTGAACAGCACTTTGCGGAAACTGGCAAACCTCTGTTCAGTTCACACATGCTCGACCTGTCTGAAGAACCACTGAAAGAGAACATCGAGATCTGCGGCAAGTATCTGGAGCGCATGTCCAAGCTGGGCATGACGCTGGAGATCGAGCTGGGCGTCACCGGCGGTGAAGAAGACGGCGTGGACAACAGCGACCGGGATGCATCCCTGCTCTACACCCAGCCCGCGGATGTGGCCTATGCCTATGAGGAACTGAGCAAGATCAGCAACCGTTTCACCATTGCCGCGTCCTTTGGCAACGTGCATGGTGTGTACAAACCAGGCAATGTCAAACTGACGCCCAAGATTCTGGACAACTCACAAAAATTTGTTTCTGAAAAGTACAAGGTGCCAGCCAATACCCTGGACTTTGTGTTCCACGGAGGCTCTGGCTCCAGCGCCGATGAAATCAAGGAATCCATAAGCTACGGCGTGGTCAAGATGAACATTGACACCGACACGCAGTGGGCGACGTGGGAGGGTGTGATGGGTTATTACAAAAAGAATGAAAGCTATCTGCAAGGCCAGATCGGCAACCCTGACGGTGATGACAAGCCCAACAAGAAGTACTACGACCCCCGCGTGTGGCAGCGCGCCGGTCAGGCCGGCATGATTGCCCGACTGCAGCAGGCCTTTCAAGAGCTCAATGCTCTCAACACCTTGTAAGCTGCCCTGACCGCTTTTCTTTTTCTCACTTTTCAAGGACTCCGTCATGGCACTTGTTTCAATGCGCGAATTGCTCGACCACGCCGCCACCAATGGTTACGGTATTCCAGCCTTCAATGTCAACAATCTGGAGCAGGTGCAGGCGGTGATGATGGCCGCTGACGAGGTGGGCGCGCCGGTCATCTTGCAAGCCAGCGCTGGCGCGCGCAAGTATGCAGGTGAGCCCTTTATCAAGCACCTGATTCAGGCTGCTATCGAGTCCTGGCCACACATCCCGCTGGTGATGCATCAGGACCATGGCCAAAGTCCGGCCGTGTGCCAAGGCGCGATCAACCTCGGCTTTTCGTCGGTCATGATGGACGGCAGCCTGGAAGGCGACGGCAAGACCATTGCCAGCTACGAGTACAACGTGGAAACCACCCGCAAGGTGGTGGACATGGCGCATGCAGTGGGCGTCACCGTCGAAGGCGAACTGGGTTGCCTGGGCAGCCTGGAAACCATGAAAGGCGACAAGGAAGATGGCCATGGCACCGACGCCACCATGACACGTGAGCAGTTGCTGACCGACCCCGAGCAGGCGGCCGACTTTGTCAAACGCACGCAACTTGACGCGTTGGCCATCGCTATCGGCACCAGCCATGGCGCCTACAAGTTCACCCGCAAGCCCACCGGCGACATTTTGGCCATCGACCGGATCATGGCAATCAACCGCCGCATCCCCAACACCCACTTGGTGATGCATGGATCTAGCAGCGTGCCCCAAGAGTGGTTGGCCATCATCCGTGAGTTTGGTGGCGACATCAAAGAAACCTATGGCGTGCCGGTGGAAGAAATTCAGCGCGGCATCCGCTCGGGTGTGCGCAAGGTCA
>CAISLL010000413.1 GCA_903886165.1 uncultured beta proteobacterium
GCGTCTGGAGTGGCGCTTGCCCGACCCTTCCTGCAATGTGTATGCGGCAATTGCGGCCACACTCGCGGCTGGCCTTGATGGCATCGATCAGGGTTTGACGCCACCTCCGGCCTGTGACGAAGACCTTTACGAGCGATTTGCCAGCAGGCAGGCCATGCCCGGGCGCTTGCCGCGTGACCTTGGGCAGGCAATTGAGGCGCTGGCGGCCGATGAGGTGCTGCGGGAAGCCCTGGGGTCAGCGTTCTGTGCCCAGTTCCTGGCAATCAAGCAGCAAGAATGGGACAGTTATAGCCAAGCGGTCAGTGATTGGGAATTTGAACGTTATGCCTCAGCGTTCTGATTTTGTATTGTGAAAAATATTTTTCACAATGTGATTGACCTCAATCGAGTTGACTGCTTTTGCGTTTCAAATTCGAGATTATCATTTCATATAATGAAATTTGTGTCGTAACTCATTGATTTATTTGACCTAAATAAAAGTCTTATATAAGACATAAGATTATTTTTAAGTCTTCTATAAGACTTAGAATCATTCGCATGACATCACAAGCAAACCGCACAGGATGTCCGCCGATTTAACCAACCTAGGAGTGTTCTCATGCCGCAATCCCTCAATGAACAACTGAGCCGTGAACAGCAAATCGCCGCCCTTGAAAAAGACTGGGCGACCAATCCGCGCTGGAAAGGCATCAAGCGTGGTTACACCGCAGCAGACGTGGTCCGTCTGCGTGGTTCTTTCCAGGTCGAGCACACCCTGGCGCGTCGTGGAGCAGAAAAACTGTGGGGTCTGGTGAACAACGAGCCCTACGTCAACTGCCTCGGCGCATTGACCGGTGGTCAAGCCATGCAACAGGTCAAGGCCGGCGTCAAAGCCATTTACCTGTCAGGCTGGCAAGTGGCGGCTGACAACAACGAATATTCCGCCATGTACCCTGACCAGTCTCTGTACCCGGTTGACTCGGTGCCAAAGGTTGTTGAGCGCATCAACAATTCGTTCACACGTGCCGATGAAATCCAGTGGTCCAAAGGTGTTGGCCCTGGCGATGAGGGTTATATCGACTACCACGCACCAATCGTGGCAGACGCAGAAGCTGGTTTTGGTGGTGTGTTGAATGCCTATGAGTTAATGAAGGCCATGATCCGCGCTGGCGCGGGTGGGGTTCACTTCGAGGACCAGTTGGCTTCAGTCAAGAAATGCGGCCACATGGGTGGCAAAGTGCTGGTGCCGACCACAGAGGCTTGCCAGAAACTGATTGCTGCCCGCATGGCAGCAGACGTTTATGGCGTGCCAACCCTCGTGATTGCCCGTACCGACGCCGAAGCCGCTGACCTGTTGACCAGCGATTACGACGAAAACGACAAGCCATTCCTGACAGGTGAGCGCACTGCTGAAGGTTTTTACAAGACCAAAAAGGGTCTGGATCAAGCCATTTCCCGTGCGGTGGCCTATGCCGAGTATGCAGATCTGGTGTGGTGCGAAACCGGTACGCCTGACCTTGACTTTGCCAAGAAGTTTGCAGATGCCGTGCACGCCAAGCATCCAGGCAAAATGTTGGCCTACAACTGCAGCCCGTCTTTCAACTGGAAGAAAAACCTGGACGATGCCACCATTGCCAAGTTCCAGAAAGAACTCGGCGCCATGGGTTACAAATACCAGTTCATCACTTTGGCCGGCATCCACAACATGTGGTACCACATGTTTGATCTGGCGCAAGACTACGTCAAGCGTGGCATGACTGCCTATGTTGAAAAAGTGCAAGAACCTGAATTTGCAGCGCGCGATCGCGGTTACAGCTTCGTGTCGCACCAGCAGGAAGTTGGCACCGGTTACTTCGATGAAATCACCACCGTGATCCAGGGCGGCAAGTCCAGTGTGACCGCGCTGACCGGTTCCACTGAAGAAGAGCAGTTCCACTAAATTCTGACCCGACAGGTTCAAGGCTGGCTCGCCCGCAAAGGGTGGCCAGCCTTTTTTGATTCAAACGCCTGCGGTTAAACTCGAATTTTTATTCTTCACTTCCATGGTTCAAATCACGCTCCCAGACGGTTCTTCACGCGACTATGCTTCATCTGTCACAGTGGCAGACGTGGCCGCCTCCATTGGCGCCGGCCTGGCCAAAGCCGCACTCGCAGGCAAGGTTGATGGCAAGGTGGTGGACACCAGTTTTGTGATTGACAAAAACAGCACGCTGGCCATCATCACCGCCAAGGATACGGATGGCCTGGAGGTGATTCGCCATTCCACGGCGCACTTGTTGGCATATGCCGTGAAAGAACTCTTTCCGGATGCTCAAGTGACCATCGGCCCGGTGATTGAAAACGGTTTTTTCTACGACTTTTCCTACAAGCGCCCCTTCACCCTTGAAGACTTGGCGGCCATCGAGAAAAAAATGACTTCGTTGGCCTCGCTGGACGAGGCTGTGACGCGCCGTGTGTTGCCGCGCGACGAGGCGGTGGCCTATTTCAAGAGTCTGGGCGAGTTATACAAGGCCGAAATCATCGAGAGCATCCCGGCAGACCAAGATGTGTCGCTTTATCGTGAAGGCAAGTTTGAAGACCTGTGCCGTGGCCCGCACGTGCCCAGCACTGGCAAACTCAAACACTTCAAACTGATGAAGCTGGCTGGCGCCTATTGGCGGGGTGACCACAAAAACGAAATGTTGCAGCGTATTTATGGCACGGCCTGGGCGACCAAGGATGAGTTGCAGCAGCATCTGACGATGCTGGAAGAGGCTGAAAAGCGCGACCACCGCAAACTCGGCCGAGAACTTGATCTGTTCCATGTGGATGATCATGCGCCGGGCATGGTCTTTTGGCACCCCAAAGGCTGGGCGATCTGGCAAGCGGTGGAGCAATACATGCGCCAGGTCTACCGTGACAACGGCTACCAGGAGGTCAAAGGCCCGCAGTTGCTGGACAAGACCCTGTGGGAGAAAACCGGTCACTGGGACAAGTACCGTGACAACATGTTCACCACCGAGTCCGAGAAGCGGGACTACGCGCTCAAACCCATGAACTGTCCGGGTCATATTCTGATCTTCAAACAGGGCTTGAAAAGTTACCGTGACTTGCCCCTGCGCTACGGCGAGTTTGGCCAGTGCCACCGCAACGAAGCCACCGGTGGTTTGCACGGCATCATGCGGGTACGCGGGTTTACCCAGGACGATGGCCACATTTTTTGCACCGAAGACCAGATTCTGGCGGAGTGTGTGGCTTACACCACCTTGCTGCAAAAGGTTTACGCAGATTTCGGTTTCAAGAACATCATTTACAAGATCGCAACCCGTCCGGCACAACGCATTGGTTCGGATGAGATCTGGGACAAGGCCGAACATGCGCTGATTGAAAGCTTGCGTGCATCGGGGTGCGAATTTGAGCTGTCACCTGGCGAGGGCGCTTTTTATGGGCCCAAGGTGGAATACACCTTGAAAGACGCGATTGGCCGCCATTGGCAGTGCGGCACCATTCAGGTCGATTTCTTGATGCCAGAGCGGCTTGGTGCCGATTACGTGGGTGAAGACAGTGCCCGCCATCGCCCGGTGATGTTGCACCGCGCCATCGTTGGCAGCCTTGAGCGTTTCATCGGAATTTTGATTGAAGAGACCGCTGGCGCATTGCCCACTTGGTTGGCGCCAGTGCAAATCAAGGTGCTCAACATCACCGATGCACAGGCAGAATATGCCAGAACTGTCGCCAAAACGCTGCAAAATCAAGGCTTTAGGGTCGAGCTTGACCTGCGCAACGAGAAAATCACGTATAAAATACGCGAGCATTCAATGCAAAAAGTGCCTTATCTGATCGTGATTGGCGACAAGGAGATGGCATCTGGTGCTGTCGCAGTGCGCGCCCGTGGGGGTCAAGATCTTGGTGTGATGTCAGCCGATGCATTTGTTCAAAAAATGTTGGCCGATATTGCCCACAAATCAAACATTTGATGATTTGAAACCGCTGAAGGCGCTTTGCTCTGTGCAGTTTAGCCACTCGTGATGTGGCAGTTTTGTGAAGGATTAAGTCATCGCTACCGAATTTCGTGATCGCCGTCACCGCGAAGAACGCAAACACCGATTGAATCGGGAAATCATGGTGCCAGAGGTTCGCCTCTCTGGCGTTGAAAACGAACCCCTTGGAGTGGTCAGCCTGTCTGAGGCGCTCCGCATGGCAGGTGAGTTGGACGTTGATTTGGTGGAAATTGCCGCTACGGCAACACCGCCTGTGTGTCGTTTGATGGATTACGGCAAGTTCAAGTACCAGGAACAGAAAAAAGCGGCTGAGGCAAAAGCCAAGCAGACCGTGATCGAAATCAAGGAGATCAAGTTCCGCCCAGGTACCGATGACGGTGACTACAACATCAAGATGCGCAACATCAAGCGCTTCCTGGCTGAAGGTGACAAGTGCAAGATCACGCTGCGGTTTCGTGGCCGCGAAATCACCCACCAGGAACTGGGCATGGCATTGCTGAACCGGATTCGTGATGAGTTGGGTGATTTAATCGTTGTTGAGCAGTTTCCAAAGCTGGAAGGTCGGCAGATGATCATGATGATCGCGCCGGGGCGCAAGAAGCAGCCTGCAGCAAAGACGGTGGCCAGCGAAGCGGCCACGGCTTCGTAATTGATTCAGATGAACCCGGTAGGGTTCATCAAACAACAAGGCGAGTTGAAAAGCTGCGAAAGCAATTGTTCAGCTTGCTTTGGGTGAGATGTCCTGACAGACATCACACCTTAAAGGTGGAGGAATTCGATTCGCCACTAAAAGTGGCTCGGGGCCATCAAGGCTGCAAGTTGTTTGTAGACGCCTCACGAGCACAATGTAAAAAGGAGCATGTCAATGCCCAAAATGAAGACCAAGAGCGCGGCGAAGAAACGCTTCCGCGTCCGTCCAGGTGGTACCGTCAAGCGCGGGCAAGCCTTCAAACGTCACATCCTGACCAAGAAGACCACCAAAAATAAACGCCATCTGCGTGGTGCAACTGCTGTTCATGAGACCGATATGGGTCGTATGGCACAGATGCTTCCAGGCCGTGGTCTTTAATTAACGACGAACAAGGAGTACTCTCATGCCTCGCGTCAAACGTGGTGTAACGGCTCGCGCCCGCCATAAAAAAGTTTTAGCC
>CAISLL010000414.1 GCA_903886165.1 uncultured beta proteobacterium
CCTGCCGCCTTGGCGTCGATGATGGAATAAGCGAGTTGGCCGGGCTGCTGCGCCACCAGGCGGCCCCAGATGGCGTAGCGCTTGGGCCAGAAGTCTTCGCCTTCGTCGTAAAAGCGCTGACCGCCGCGGTTCACCACCACGCCCAGCGAAACGCAGTCAATGCGGGTGCAGATGCCGCCGTCATACAGCGGTGCCCTGGCATCAATCGCCACCATATGGGCCTGGGTTGCATCGCCAATCGCATCCGCTCCGGCTTGCAGCAATTGCTTAAGCAGCACGCCGCGGTTGTAGCGCGTACCGCGAATCACAAAGTTATCGGCTGGCCACTCACCTCGTTCGTTCTGACCCCAGGCCTCGCGCAACCATTCCCGGTTCGACTCGAAGCCGCCTGCCGCCACCACGCAGGCCTTGGCAGTGATGCGCTCAGCGCCAACCCAGGCCGCGACAAAGCGACCCTGTTCGATCTCGATACGATCCACCGCGGCGTCATAACGGATCGCCACGCCCAGCCTTTCGGCGCTTCGGTAATAAGCGTTCACCAGCGCCTTGCCACCACCCATAAAGAAGGCGTTGGTGCGAGAAAGGTGCAGCGTGCCCGACAACGAGGGCTGAAAATGCACGCCGTGTCGCCGCATCCAGTCACGGCAGGTGCTCGATGCGCGAATGGCCAGCCGTGCCAGCGCTTCGCTGGTCTGGCCGCCGGTGACCTTGAGCAGATCCTGCCAGTATTCCTCTTCCGGGTAGGCGTCGGTGAGCACATCCTGCGGTGCCTCGTGCATGCAACGCAGATTGCGTGTGTGCGCCGAATTGCCACCGCGCCACTCGCGCGGCGCCGCTTCCAGCAACAGCACACTGGCGCCCGCCTCGCGCGCCATCAGTGCCGCACACAGCGCCGCGTTGCCACCACCAATCACCAGAACATCAGGACCCACTGCGACCTCGTCGTTGTTTGTACTGACGCACTGTAAACCTCCGTCCGGCGCACCGCCAGAGGCCTACAGCGATGGGGGCATCACGAATCGTGATGAATCAGGCGTGTGCCAAGCCACTGGCCAGAGCGCACCAGTTCGCGTGCGCAGTCGGCCAGCACCACGCGTGTGGCCAGCGCGGCGGGCGAGAGTTCGTCATCCGAGAGACTGCACAGTGCGTTGGTGCGCAAGACCTGGGCATCAACAATTTCGCCCCACTGGAAGCGCTGGGATGCGTCCGCGATCCGACCCAGCGCGGCCCAGGGCTGGACGGTGCTGCCAAGGCCACTGCCAACGACATCCATCAGTGTCGCCAGGGAATCGATTTCAGCCACCACCACCGGCTTGAACCTGGCCCGTGCGAAAGCAGCATCGAGTGCGCTGCGCAGCCCATGCGAGCCGGTGGGCAAAACCAGTGGCAGGCCCTTGAGCTGAGCCATGCGCAGCGAGCGCAGTGGCCCTGCTGGCGCAGCCGCCGTCCTTTCCCGGGGACTGATCAGGAACAGCCTCTCCTCCAGCAGGGGCAAGACGCTCCAGCGCCGCGCTGCGCCAGTGTCAAACAGCAAGGCCAGATCGAGTTGGCGCGAATTGAGCATGCTGGTCAAGTGGCCTGACATGCTCTCGACCAGGTGCAGGCGCACGTCGGGGTAGCGCTCGCGCATCGCGCGTATCAGCGGCAGACCCAGCACCGACGCCGTGCTGGATGCCAGGCCCACGCTGACGGTGCCAGTCAGGCGCGCCTGCTGCGCCGCCCGGGTCGCCTGCTCGACGTGGCGCAAGGCCAGTTGCGCCTCGCGCACAAAGGCCAGTCCGGCCTCGGTCGGAACCACGCCCTTGCTGCTGCGTTGCAGCAGGCGCGTCGAGAGTTCGCTCTCGAGTCGGCTGATTTGCTGGCTCAGGGTCGACTGCACCAGATTGAGGTCCACGGCGGCGCGGCTCATGCTGCCGAGTTCGACCACCCGAACAAAATACCTGAGTTGGCGAAGTTCCATGACTGGGATAATCTCACACCTATGAACAAGCAGGGAAAAGGGCACAAGGTCGTCGTCGGTTTGAGCGGGGGTGTTGACTCTGCGGTGACCGCCTGGCTGCTCAAGGAGCAGGGTTATGAGGTTGTCGGCATTTTTATGAAGAACTGGGAAGGTGACGACGACTCAGAGTACTGCTCGTCGAACATCGACTTTGTTGACGCTGCAGCGGTGGCCGATGTCATTGGCATCGAGATCGAGCACGTCAACTTTGCCGCCGAATACCGGGACCGGGTTTTTGCCGAATTCCTGCGTGAGTACCAGGCTGGGCGCACGCCCAATCCGGACATCCTTTGCAACGCCGAGATCAAGTTCAAGGCCTTTCTGGACCACGCGCTGCGCCTGGGTGCGCACCGTATCGCCACCGGGCACTACGCCCGCGTGCGCCAGAACCCGCAGACACAAAAGTACGAGTTGCTCAAGGGCCTGGATCCGTCCAAGGACCAGAGCTACTTCCTGCACCGACTGAATCAGGATCAGTTGTCGAAAACGCTGTTCCCG
>CAISLL010000415.1 GCA_903886165.1 uncultured beta proteobacterium
ATGATTTATCCTTGTTCAGCTGATCCTTTCAGCTGTCTAAGTTTATTCCACGCGAATGGTGACAAGACCCCACGCAGGAACTTTTATTGAACTTCCTGCTTTTCCAAGCGGTTTCTCGCTTGTATCGCTGAGATAAATATTCTCAGGCTTTGGTAAGCCTGAGCCTTTGCTGGGCAATATGGCCGGGTATTGGTCAAGGCGCATTGATAACGTGCATCGCCTGGTGTATGCCGTTGACGATGCCGACATTGACGTGATCGCGTGCCGTGGGCATTACGACGATTGACAGTTTTAGACACCCCCCTGTTTGAAAACAATCAAAATCAGCAAATGGTGAACGGGTAGGCGCTGCAATGATCTGTGGCGCTGCGCAATGCCACATCTTGCTTATGACGGGGTATCATCACAGCCATTCATACGGTGTCATAGTGTCGCGTAAATGAGACGGATTGAAAAATGACGGTACTTTTGACGGTACTTTTTTGACTCTGAAAATTAATTCAATCAAATCAACAACTTACATAGTGAACGAGGTTCCGGTCTCGGCCACTACACTTACATTCCATGGCCAGTTACAACGCCCCTCTTGAAATTCATGTGCATGGTCAGGTGACCTTGCGCAGTGATGTGACGTTTGAGCATTTGCAGGATGCACTTAAGCCTCTTTGGAAATATGCGGGCGCGCGTGCACTCAAGGACGCGTCTGGCAGTTTTTATGAGGACGAGCCCGGAATTCAGTTTGAAGCGCAGGAGCATTTGCTCCAAATGTGCTGGACCATTGAAGGTGATGACGATTTTCGCCAGGTGCTGGACGAGATGTGCATGAACCTCAACGAAGTCGCGCAAACCGGTGCCGCCATTGAGGTCACTTTTTACGACGCAGAGTTTGATGAAGAAGAGGGCGATTCACCTGATGCTGATTCGCGTGACGATTTCGTGATTCTGTTTGTCGGTCCCGACCCGGCATCCATCATGCAGGTGCAACGTGATCTGCTGGTGCAAGACGTGGTCAGCTTGATGGAGCGCCATTTTGATGGCGCTGAACTTGGCGGTGTGGTGGCTGCCATTGACACCTTGTTCAGTCAGCGTTTCGATGATTTGGTGAACTCCTTACAGCTTGGCAAACCGCCTCGCGGTTCAGGCGGTGGCTCTGGCGGTGTCGGGCATGGGGGTGGTCGCAAGCCGCGTCATTTGCATTAGCTCTGCTGGTCTGAACCTGCAGCTTTTTATGAAATGTTGGTAGCATCCCCGAATTTGACGCGGTCATGGTCAAGCGAATCCCTGTTCAGCAATTGCAGCTTGGCATGCACATCAAGGAGTTTTGTGGCCCCTGGATGGAACACCCATTTTGGCGAACAGGCTTTGTGCTGAAAGACCCGAACGATCTGGTGCTGATTTTGGCCAGCCCCGTCAAGGAGGTGTGGATTGATTGCAGTCTGGGGTTGGATGTGCCTGCAGACGTGGCTATCAAAGTTGCGGAAGCCGACGTTCCAATTCAGGAAGCGGTTGTCGTATCAGCCACTGCAATGCAGAAACGTTCTGGACGTGACACTGGACCGGTGAGTGCGACCAAGGAAATTGATCGAGCTGCACGCATTTGTTTTGAATCCAAGGCCGCCGTGGTTTCGATGTTTGAAGAGGCGCGCATGGGTAATGCCGTGGATGTGGGTGGTGCACGCCAATTGGTCCAGGACATTTCAGACTCCATTGCACGCAACCCAGGTGCCATCATCAGTCTGGCGCGCCTGAAGACCGCAGACGATTACACCTACATGCATTCGGTGGCAGTTTGTGCCATGATGGTGGCTCTGGCCAAGCAAATGGGTCTGGACGAAGCACAAACACGGTCCTGTGGCATGGCGGGTTTACTGCATGATCTGGGCAAGGTCGCCATGCCGACCGATGTCCTGAACAAGCCGGGCAAACTCACCGATGCCGAGTTCGACATCATGAAAACCCATCCCGCCGAAGGTTTCAAGATGCTCAAGGCCAGCCCCAACGTAGATGCTATGGCGCTGGACGTGGTGCTGCATCACCACGAGAAAATCAATGGGTCAGGTTATCCGGAGCGCCTTGTGGGTGACCAGATCAGTATTTACTCAAAGATGGGTGCCGTGTGTGATGTGTACGATGCCATCACCTCCAACCGTCCTTACAAGTCAGGCTGGGATCCGGCAGAATCATTGCGTCAGATGGCTGAGTGGAAGGGTCACTTCGACCCCAAGGTTTTTCAGGCCTTTGTGAAAAGCATGGGCATTTACCCGGTGGGGTCTCTGGTGCGGTTGACCTCCGGGCGCATTGGGGTGGTAACCGAGCAGTCGCCCAGATCACTGACGACGCCGTTAGTGAAAGTGTTTTACTCCACCAGGTCAGGCATGCGCATCGTTCCCTTCATGGTTGACTTGTCACGCCCTGACGGTATTGAAAAAATTCACCAGCGCGAAGACCCGGCCAAATGGAACTTTCCTGACCTCAATGAAATGTGGTCAGGTGTGTCAATGGCGCGTTGAATCAGTTGGCGCTTCGACTAGCGCCGTACCTGCAATGCGCCGGGATTCACGATGTTCGTGGGGCGACCCTTGATAAAGTTGACCACGTTGTCAAAGGCAGCGCCAAAGTACATCTCGTAACTGTCTTGCTCCACATAACCAATGTGTGGAGTGCAAATGCAGTTTTCCAATCGCAACAGAGCATGGCCCTGCAAAATGGGTTCAGACTCGAACACGTCAACTGCTGCCATGCCCGGGCGACCCCGGTTGAGTGCGCCCAGCAGTGCATCCGCCTCGATGAGTTCGGCACGAGAAATGTTCACCAGCAAGGCAGTAGGCTTCATGCGCGACAAATCTTCAGGTTTCAC
>CAISLL010000416.1 GCA_903886165.1 uncultured beta proteobacterium
ACCTTGAGCATCTGTTCAACAGTCTGCTTGTCGTTCTTGACGAATGTCTGGTTGAACAAGGAAACTTCCTTCAGGTACTTCTGCACACCCCCTTCAATGCGCTTGGCAACAATTTCAGCAGACTGCACTGGTTTGCCTGCCGCAGTCGCCACAGCTGCGTCTTCTGCCGCCTTGGCAGCTGCCACCGAACGCTCACGTGCCACCAGATCAGCAGGCACATCATCACTTGACAAGGCAACCGGCTTCATGGCTGCCACATGCATGGCAACATCCTTCGCCGCTGTTGCATCGCCTTCAAATTCAACCAACACGCCAATGCGTGTGCCGTGCAAGTAGCAAGCCAGCTTGGCACCAGATGCACAACGCTTGAACCTGCGAAAGCTCATGTTTTCACCGATCTTGCCAATCAGACCCTTGCGCACATCTTCGAGTGTCGGACCAAAGCCGTCCTGCGAATAGGGCAAGGCGCCCAAGGCAGCGATGTCTGCCGGGTCATTTTTGGCAACCAACTCGACCGCCGCATTGGCCAGTGCCAGGAAGCTGTCATTCTTGGTGACAAAGTCGGTTTCACAATTCACTTCAAGCAGCGCGCCAACGTCACCATTGAGACTGCTCACCACGACACCTTCAGCCGTGACACGCCCAGCTGCCTTGCCGGCCTTGCTACCCAATTTGACACGCAACAGTTCTTCTGCCTTGGTCATGTCGCCCTCGGCTTCGGTCAGCGCACGTTTGCATTCCATCATCGGTGCATCGGTCTTGCCACGCAGTTCAGCCACCATGCTTGCGGTAATTGCAGCCATTTTTGTTCTCCAGATTCAGTTCAGTTAATCGAAAATTTGATCAAAAAAAGGGGGCAACAAAGCCCCCCATTGTTTTGGGGCAAAAGACAACTCAGGCAGCAGCCTCGTTGACTTCCACAAATTCATCCGCGCTTTCGGCAGCGACCGCTTTCACCACATCATCAACAGCGTTGGCACGACCTTCGATGATCGCGTCTGCAATGCCACGAGCGTACAGGGCGACCGCTTTGGAAGAGTCATCGTTGCCAGGAATCACGTAGTTGACACCTTCGGGTGAGTGATTGGTGTCCACCACAGCAATCAGAGGAATGCCAAGCTTGCGGGCTTCCGCGATGGCGATTTTGTGGTAGCCCACGTCAATCACGAAAATGGCATCAGGCAGCACAGCCATGTCCTGAATGCCACCGATGTCTTTTTCAAGCTTCTCAAGCTCGCGAGCGAACATCAGTTGCTCTTTTTTGCTCATACTGTCCAATCCAGCTTCTTGCTGGATTTTCATGTCTTTCAGGCGCTTGATGGACGTCTTGACTGTCTTGAAATTTGTCAGCATGCCCCCCAACCAGCGCTGGTCCACGAACGGTACGCCGGCGCGCTGCGCCTCTAAAGCGACAGTTTCACGTGCTTGGCGCTTGGTACCCACCATCAGCACCGTTCCGCGATTGGCCGAAATTTGGCGCACAAATTTGGCCGCCTCCTGGAACATCGGCAAGGATTTTTCCAGATTGATGATGTGGATCTTGTTGCGATGACCAAAAATGAAAGGGGCCATCTTGGGATTCCAGAAGCGCGTTTGGTGACCAAAATGAACACCGGCTTCCAACATTTCTCGCATGGTAACTGCCATGAATAACTCCAAAGGTTAGGTCTAAAATCCAGTTTGTTTTGCGATTGAGCTTCTGAAGGCCAGAGGTCAAGCCCGCAACACCTTGATGAAACTGGTTTGCGAATGTGCTCAACGGAAGCTATTTGTCTTGTCGACCGTCAAGCCATTCAAGTATAGCATTCTTGGTTCAATGGGCCCGACCCCCCGGTTTGTCTTCACACCGCTCGCTCGATGCGCCGCCCTTGGAGCCAACGTGTTCATTCAAACGCTGATATTCGATATGCTGACCAGAAAGTTTTTTGTTCCATCGTGAATAACAGCTTGTTTGCTTGACAGACAATTCATGCCATGTCACCAGAACTTTCCCAGAAACTTATTCATGCCGTTGATGGCATGCCGGCATTTCCGAGGAGTGTGCAGAAAATCCTGGAACTCACCCGTGATGTGGCTTGCACCCCAAAGCAGTTGGTGGAAGTGATCGATACAGATCCAGTGATCACCGTCAAAATCCTGAAGATGGTGAATTCGGCATACTACAGTCTGCCAAGGCAGATTACATCCATCAACCATGCCGTGGTTTACCTGGGCTTCAACACCATCAAGAATCTGGCCTTGAGCATTGCTGCCATCGGCATCATGCCAGCGAACAATGCCGCCAACTTTGACATGGGGCAATATCTGCTGCACTCACTCTCCACGGCAGTCATTGCCAAGCACTTGGCGCTGAATCTTGAGGATGCGGACCCCATGGATTGCTTCATTGGTGGATTGCTGCATGACTTCGGCAAAGTAGTATGCGCACAGTTCATGCCAGACGAATTCAAACAAGCACTCATGATCAGCCAAACCGCCCAAAGCTCGTTGCATGAGGCCCTGCGCCAAACATTGGGAACTGACCACGCGGTGATTGGTGCCATGCTAGTTGAGAAGTGGCGTTTTGCACCGGGCCTGATTGAGGCCATTGCGCACCAATACCCGGAACATAATCAACGCTCCGATTTGTTCGCCTGCGTCTTCACGGCCAATCAGATCAGCAAAAAGCTCGCCTTTGGATTTGCCGGCAATCCGACTGTTTACGAGCTCCCTCCACGGGTCGCCAAAACCATGGGCGGCACACTTGATGACGTTATTGCCGCGGCAGGGGATTTAAATGGAATGTTTGAAGAAGCCAAAGTGTTCGCAAGAATTTAAGGGTTTGCCATGAAAGTCAAATTTTGGGGGGTTCGCGGCTCAATCGCGTCGCCTGGGCCGGCGACCGTGCGTTACGGCGGCAACACCACCTGCATCGAGATCCGCACAGACCTGAACGAGCTCATCATCATCGATGCAGGAACAGGCATTTTCCCTTTGTCGCAATCTCTGTTAAGCGAGTTGCCAGTGACCGCAAACGTGTTGATCAGCCATTCACATTGGGATCACATTCAGGGACTGCCATTTTTCATCCCGAACTTTATCCCTGGCAACACTCTGCGACTGCACGGGGCGTTTGATCCAGTGTCTGGCAAGGGCGTTGAACAAGTCATGTCGGTGCAACTGCAATACAGTTATTTCCCGGTGCGCGAAGCCGAAATGAAAGCGCAAATCGAGTATGTCACATTGATGCCAGAGCAAAGCATCCAACTGGGGTCAGCCACGGTGACGCCGTTCCTGATGAACCATCCGGTGGTTGACTTTGGCTACCGAATTGAAGCCAACGGCAAGTCGGTCTTTTTCACGGGTGACCATGAACCACCGCTCAACATCTACGAAACCCACGAGCCCGACTACGCCGAGTACCAAAGCTTCATTGATGAAAAAACCGCAAGCGTCCTGCATGCAATGTCCGGTGTAGACGTGTTGATTGCCGACTGTTCCTACACCACGGCTGAATACGGCAGCAAAAAGGGCTGGGGCCACGGCACCTTCGATTCCAGCATCAATTACGCCAAGCAGGCCGGTGCCAAACTGCTTTATTGCACACACCATGAACCAACCCGCAGTGACGACGCACTGGAAGCCGTTTTCGCCAAAGTGCTGGAAGATCATCCCAGAAAGGCCGGCGATCCGGAATACCGTTTGGCAAGGGAAGGCGAAAGCTACGAGTTCTGAACGTGCAGCACATTGCTCATATCGAACAAAGCCTACCCCTTTACGGCGTTGAAGCCACACGCCGGCTTGAAGCCTGCCTCCAGGCCAAATTGCCCACGCATACACTAATGCAACGGGCCGGCCTGTCTGTGGCACAACTGGCCATGGCCGTGGCACCCCATGCGCAACGCATCTGGGTCGCCTGCGGACCAGGCAACAACGGCGGTGACGGCCTGGAAGCGGCCACACATTTGCAGCGCTGGGGCAAGCAGGTCACCGTTACCTGGCTTGGCACACCCGCTGTGGCACCGCCGGATGCCGCAAGCTCATACCAAGGCGCACTAACGGCTGGCGTGACTTTTTCCGACGATGCTCCCAAGAATGTACAACTTTGCATTGATGCGTTGCTGGGCATTGGTACGCAACCACGCGAGCCAGCAGGAATGATGAGTGCCTGTATTCAAAAAATCAACGCCTGTGGCGCGCCGGTGGTTGCTGTCGACCTGCCAACCGGGCTCGATGCCAACACGGGCGCGGCAACCACGCTGCATGTCAAAGCCACGCACACTTTGAGTCTACTGACGCTCAAACCCGGGCTGTTCACCGCGCAGGGCAGAGATGCAAGTGGCACGGTCTGGTTCGATGACCTGCTGGTGAATGGTGAGGCCTTGCACGGCGGTTATGCCGACGCCCAACTTTTGGCACAACCAGCACCACTGGTCAGAAAACATGCCAGCCACAAAGGCAGCTTTGGCGATGTGGCCGTCATTGGCGGCGCGCCTGGCATGACAGGTGCGGCCCTGCTGGCCGCAACCGCAGCGTTGCACGGCGGATCGGGCCGGGTTTTTGTCGGCCTGCTTGAAGCCAGCAACCTGCCCGTGAACACAAGTCAACCAGAACTCATGTTCAGACCAGTCCAATCTCTGGACTTGAACGCCATGGTCGTGGTGTGCGGCTGCGGCGGTGGTGAGGCAGTCAGCGCCGTGCTAAAACAAGTCTTGTTGTCCTGCACACCCTTGGTGTTGGATGCAGACGCGATCAATGCAATCGCGATGGATTCGACCTTACAGGCACTGCTGAGCGCCCGCAGTAATCGCCAGGCACCCACCGTGCTAACCCCTCACCCACTGGAAGCGGCCCGATTACAGGACTGTACTGTGGCCCAGATCCAGCAAGACCGCCTGGCTGCGGCCAACCGATTGGCACTTCGATTTGCCTGCACGGTTGTTCTTAAAGGCTCCGGGACAGTCATTGCTGCACCCCAGCAGCTCACTGCCATCAATCCCACGGGCAATGCACGGCTTGCAACTGCCGGCACCGGCGATGTGTTGGCGGGCATGGTGGGCGCAAAGTTGGCGGCTGACATGCCAACGTTTCAAGCAGCGTGTGAGGCTGTTTTTGAGCATGGACAGTTGGCCGACTCATGGCCTTCAGGGACAATCCTTACGGCCTCTAGGTTGTCAAAGTTGTCGACCAGCCAACCCAATTTAATTTAATATTTATAGCTACCAACCCTTACTTTAAAAGGGCTAGGTGGATATTTATGTAAAATATTTCCTGATTAGCAACAATCTTCAGCCAAGCTCACCTGGTGAGCTTGTGCGGGCGTAATCTGCACCCATCTTTGAGTTTTAAGGAGTGCATCATGGCTATGAATCGCATCCAGTTTCAACCCGGCTTGTCGATGCCGGAGT
>CAISLL010000417.1 GCA_903886165.1 uncultured beta proteobacterium
CACTTTGGCCATGTGACCGAATTCCAGGTGTTTGAGGTGTCCGCCACCAAGGCCATGTTTGTCGGCCACCGCCGGGTTGACCAGTATTGCCAGGGCGGTGCCGGTGACGACGAACAACTGCCATCCGTGGTGCGCGCCATCAACGATTGCCATGCGGTGCTGGTCGCCAAGATTGGCGCATGCCCCAGGGACGAGCTGACCGCCGCTGGCGTCGAGCCAGTGGACCGTTATGTGGGCGAGTTCATTGAAAAAGCCGCACTTGACTGGTTCAACGGCTACCGCAGCCGCATTGCAAGCGGTGCCGTGGTGCACCAGCGCCGCGGCGATGCACAGATTCGCCAGGGTGCCTACACCCAGCTGGCAGACGGCGTGGCACTGGCTGCCTGATCTTTCCCCAATTTCGTCAACCTCAAAGGAGTGTCACCATGACCCACAAAATCAACACCGAAACCTGCACTGGCTGCGATGCCTGCACCCCTGAATGCCCGAATGCCGCGATCAGCGTCAAAAAAGGTGTCTACATCATCAACACCGGCTTGTGCAATGACTGCGAAAGCCACTTCGACGAGCCCCAGTGCGTGTCGGTCTGCCCGGTGGATGGTTGCATCACCGAAGTGTGAAGTCTGCCGCTGAAAGGACCTGACCATCATGCTGCCCAAAGTCACCATCACGCCCGCTGCGGCGAAGTTCATCAACCGCATCGTGCGCTTTTCTGGCCTGGCCGCAGGCGCAGGCCTGCGCCTGGCGGTGACCCCTGGCGGCTGCTCGGGTTACTCGTCCGAGTTCAGCGCTGAGGCCGCTCCGGCTTCCGGCGAACAGCAGCTCGATGTGGGTGGTGTGCGCCTGTTTCTGGGTGTCGAAAGCAGCTTGATGCTCAATGGTTTCACGATTGACTTTATAGAGACGGCGACCCAGTCGGGCCTGAGTTTTATTGACCCGAACAAGGAGCCTTGTGCCTGCAGCAGTGCAGAAACAGCACCCAGGACAGGCGTGACCAAGATCGAAATTTCATCCATCGGGCGCCGCCGACCTGCCCCTGTGCTGGCCCATTAAACCGGTCTTGCCGCCATGAACGCCAACGGCCTGCACTTTCACGATGACCTGGCGGCCTTTGCCGAGGGCGCCCTTGGTGGTGGCCTGAGTCCACAGGTCAGCGCGCTGATCGCTCAGGCCAGCCAGCAGCGCCATGAGCCACAGCAGACCCTGGCGCTCTTGGCGCAGGCTCGGGCGGCAGCGCCCAGCCACCCAGCCCCGTTGATTGCGTTGTACCGTTTTTACTTTTACGGCCACCAGTTGGCACAGGCCCGGGCAGTGGGTGAAGACGCCCTGGCGATTGCCCGCACCGCACTGGGTCCCAACTTTGGTGACATGCCGCCAGACGCAGAAGCCACCCGCAGCAACGCGGCCGTGCGGTTTTACCTGTTCACACTCAAGGGCCTGGCTTACCTCAACATGCGTCTGGACGACATGGACGAGGCACGCCTGATGCTGGGTGAGTTGCGCCGCCTTGACCCGCAGGACCATGTAGGAGGGGCGTTGCTGTTTCACGTGTTGACCTGCCATGAAAGAGGCGACACAGCTGAGGCCCCCTCGGCTTACCCGGTGCGCGGCTGGACCGCCACAGGCCCATGAACACGCCTGCCTGGCCAACGGCATGACACACGCAGGAGCAGCCCATGGCGGACGTTAACCGTGAAGATGCCGAGGTCGAACTCGCGTACCCACCACGCTTCAGTTACGGTGAATGCGTCATTTCGCGCTCGGTCGTGCGCAATGACGGCACCTACAACGGCCGTGACATTGGCGACGTGCTGGTCGGCAAGGGCGAGATCGGTTATGTGATCAACATCAATACCTTTCTGCAGCAGTACTACATCTACGCGGTGGATTTTGTCGAGTCCGGACATCGGGTGGGCATGCGTGCCAAAGAACTCTGCACGCTCGACAAACTTCCAGAGGAAGTGCTGGCGCAATTGGGTGTCACGGCCGACGTGCTGCACAGCCTCGGTTCCGCCAAATCCATCGGTATGCCAAACAACCCGGGAACACCATGAACACCACTGCCCTGTCTGGAATTGAACTGCGCGAAGCTGCTTACGCCTGGGGTCAGCGCGTGATTGCGCTGGACGACCTGGTCAACGACGGCAGCTACCCCGAGCGAGCGCTCGGCGAGCTGCTCGCGGCCCGTGGTTCAGTGGGTGAAATAGTCAACATCGGGCATGCGACCGATTTGAACGAACCTGTTTACCTGGTGCAATTTGACGACTGTGTGGTGGGTTGCCTTGAAATTGAACTGGTACCGGCGCCGCCCGGCTTGTTGCCTGAGACCGAGGTGCTGTCATGAGTCAGGCCGCATCTGTTCCTGCAGTGGTGAACTGCCAGGTTCATGACCTGTTGCAGCACCGGCTGGAGCGGGGCTTGCGCGAGCGTGTGCGTTACCGGTATGTGCGCCCGAGCGTGTTGGTGGAGGACACCGGTTACCGGATCCAAAGCCCCTGTTGCTCCCGCACGGTGGACCCCAGCGGTGGTTTGATCGACATCGCCCTGTTGACGCTGGAGGGCAAGTGCTGGCATTTGTGCGCACGTGACCACACCACTCAGACCTGGGTAAAGCGCTTCCAGCATGAGTCGCTTGACACTGTGTTGACCCTGCTGTGCATTGACTGCGAACGCGAGTTCTGGCCCTGAGCCAAGCGCTGTCACACCATGATTTACCTGGACCACAACGCCACCACGCCGCCAGCGCATGCCGTCATTGCGGCCATGCTACCGGTGCTGTCGGGCCTGTGGGCCAACACCTCGTCACAACATGCGCCGGGGCAGGAAGCCAAGCGTGTCTTGCGCACCGCGCGTGCCACCGTGGCACGGGTGCTGGGCTGCAAACCTGCCGAGGTGATTTTTACCAGCGGTGCCACCGAGGCCAACCACCTGGCTGTGCGTGGCCTGCGGGATGGTAGCCCCCCGGAGCGTCGCCGGGTGGTGTTCAGCGCGGTCGAGCATGCCGGCCATCTGCGTCTGGCGCGTGCCCTGGCCCAGTCAGGTGTTCAGGTGGACCTGATGCCCGTCAAGACCGATGGCACGCTTGACCTGGACGCCGCCGCCCGCCTGATCGGGCCGGACGTGGCGCTGGTCTCGCTGATGGCCGCCAACAATGAAACCGGGGTGCTGATGCCCGTGGCTGAAGTCGCCGCGCTGGCGCAAGCCGCAGGTGCCTTGTTGCATGTGGATGCCACCCAATGGATTGGCAAGCTGCCGTTTCATTTCGCCAGCTTCGGTGCTGACGCGGTGTCATTGTC
>CAISLL010000418.1 GCA_903886165.1 uncultured beta proteobacterium
CTTAGGCGCGTAGCTCAGCTGGTTAGAGCACCACCTTGACATGGTGGGGGTCGTTGGTTCGAGTCCAATCGCGCCTACCAAGGTTTTTCTGAATGTTGCCAGACTCAGAACTCAAAAACCTCGGATTTTCTCTCTCCACGCCTGTTTCCCTCTCGATTGGTTGGCACGTCAGGTATACGGCCACGCCGAGGGCTTCGCTGTTCAGGTTGATGGTATTGACTCTTTACAATGAATTGCCCCGCAATATGACAATACAGCGGTTACAACGGGCTCGACAGCAGTCCAAGGACTTCACATGAACAAAGCCGATCAGAGCGTGCCGCATCAACGTATCATCAAGAAATACCCGAACCGTCGACTGTATGACACGGATACGTCGTCTTACATCACCTTGACCGAGGTGAAACAGTTGGTGATGGCGCGGGAAGCATTCGAAGTGCGTGATGCCAAGACTGGCGAGGACATCACACGCAGCATCCTGTTGCAGATCATTCTCGAAGAAGAGGCTAGCGGGTCGCCGATGTTCACCGCGCCAGTTCTGGAGAGTCTGATTCGGTTTTACGGTCACGCCATGCAGGGTTTTCTGGGCGGTTACCTGGAAAAAAACATCCAGTCCCTGATTGAAGTCCAGACCCGCTTCGCCGAACAGTCCAAAGGATTTACCCCGGAAATGTGGACGCAGTATGCCGCGCTGCAACCTCCGGTCTTGCAAGCCATGATGGGTGGCAGTCTTGAGCAATCAAAAACATTGTTGGCACAGATGCAGGAGCAGATGCAAAAGCAAACAGGGCAGATGTTGGGCGCGTTTGGCATCAAGAGTGCATCGTGATCCCTGTGTATTCAGCCATGAATGGGCCGTATGATGTTTGAGAGTTCCCAAGGCGCCCGAGTGCCCAAAGTTGGATTTGTCAGTTTGGGATGCGCAAAAGCACTGACGGATTCCGAACTGATCCTGACACAACTCAGTGCTGAGGGTTACCAGACCGTCAAGACATTTGCAGGTGCCGATCTGGTGATCGTCAATACCTGCGGATTCATTGATGATGCAGTCAAGGAGAGTTTGGACACCATTGGTGAAGCATTGGCGGAGAACGGCAAGGTGATTGTCACCGGTTGCCTGGGAGCCAAGGCAGGCGAGGGTGGCGACAACCTGGTGCGACAGATGCACCCCAGCGTGCTGGCTGTGACCGGGCCACAAGCGACCCAGGCGGTGATGGATGCCGTGCACGCCAATTTACCCAGGCCACATGACCCCTTTGTTGATCTCGTGCCCAACGTGTTTGGGTCGGCGGGCATCAAACTGACGCCCCGGCACTATGCCTACATCAAGATCAGCGAAGGTTGCAACCACCGCTGCACGTTTTGCATCATTCCGTCGATGCGTGGTGATCTGGTGTCGCGTCCGATCGGTGATGTGCTCAAGGAAGCGCAAGCATTGTTTGAGGGCGGTGTGAAGGAGCTGCTGGTGATCAGCCAGGACACCTCGGCTTATGGTGTTGATGTGAAATACCGCACTGGTTTCTGGAAGGGCTCCCCCATCAAGACACGTTTGTTTGAGTTGGCGCAGGCGCTGG
Organism: uncultured beta proteobacterium; assembly: GCA_903886165.1. Lineage (GTDB taxonomy): Bacteria > Pseudomonadota > Gammaproteobacteria > Burkholderiales > Burkholderiaceae_C > Rhodoferax. Next base: position 1,575 of record CAISLL010000418.1, read on the forward strand.
GTGACATGGCTAAAAATTATGGCGGCTGGGTGCGCTTGCACTACGTCTACCCGTACCCAAGTGTGGACGACATCTTGCCATTGATGGCCAGCGGCCACATCTTGCCGTACCTGGATGTGCCGTTTCAGCACAGCCACCCGGATGTGTTGAAGCGCATGAAGCGCCCAGCCAATGGCGAGAAAAATCTGGACCGAATCCTCCGCTGGCGCGAGGCGTGCCCTGACGTCGTGGTGCGCAGCACGTTCATCGCAGGCTTTCCTGGTGAGACAGAAGCCGAGTTTGAGCATTTGCTTGATTTTGTTCAAGAAGCCCAAATTGACCGTGCTGGATGTTTTGCCTACAGCCCGGTGAAGGGCGCGGCTGCCAATGACTTGGGTGGTATGTTGCCTCAGGCACTGCGAGAGGAGCGCCGCGCCCGTTTCATGGAAGTGGCTGAAGCGGTATCTGCCGCCAAGTTGCAACGGCGGGTAGGCACCACGCTGCAGGTTCTGGTTGATTCGGCGCCAGGTCTTGGTAAAAAAGGCGGCTTGGGGCGCTCCTACGCAGAGGCGCCGGAAATTGATGGCGTCGTCCAATTGTTGCCGCCGGAGAAAATCAGCAAGAAGCTTCGTGTGGGCGAATTCACCAAGGCAAGGATTGTGGCTGCACAAGGGCATGACCTGGTGGCTCAGCCATTTTGATGGCCACTGATCGGATGATGGTTTGACGGTAAAAATGACAACAAAAAAGCCGCTGCGGATGCAGCGGCTTTTGACTCAAAAACATCTGGTTTCTGACATGAAACCGAACCGGAATTCATTTACATTGGTGCCCAGGAAGGGACTCGAACCCCCACGAAGTTACTCGCTAGTACCTGAAACTAGTGCGTCTACCAATTCCGCCACCTGGGCATCTCAGGAAAGAAAGGCATTGTATCAAAAATAGTAAGCAAACCAGCTTGTTGCTGGAAGAAGTTGAAGGAATAGTTCAAGGCCATCGGGATGGCCACGGTTTTGTGATTCGGGATGATGGTGAGGCTGACATTTATCTTCCACCCAATGAGATGCGCGCCGTTCTGCACAAAGACAGGGTGAAGGCCCGTGTCGTGCGTAGTGACCGCAAAGGCCGCCCGGAAGGTCGTGTGGTCGAGATTGTCGAGCGCAGCAGCCAGGTCATTATTGGCCGCTTGCTGTGTGAAAGCGGCATCTGGATCGTGGCGCCTGAAGACAAGCGTTATGGTCAGGATGTGATGATTCCAAAAACTGCCACAGGTGCTGCCAAGCCTGGACAGGTCGTTGTGGTGGAGTTGACAGAGCCACCAGCACTATTTGGGCAACCGGTTGGGCGTGTCAAGGAGGTGTTGGGTGAAGTGGACGATCCGGGCATGGAGATTGAAATTGCGGTGCGCAAGTATGACGTGCCGCATGAGTTTTCTGAGGCTTGCATTGCACTGGCCAGGGCTCTGCCGGACAGGGTGCGTCCTGAAGACAAACGCCAGCGTGTAGATTTGACTGACATCCCCTTGGTCACCATTGACGGTGAAGACGCACGTGACTTCGATGACGCGGTGTATTGTGAGCCTGCCAAGATCGGCAAGGGCAAGGCGGCGGTGCCCGGTTGGCGTTTGCTGGTCGCCATTGCGGATGTGAGCCAATATGTGGCCACTGGCTCGGCAATTGATATTGATGCGTACGATCGCGCCACCAGCGTCTACTTTCCACGCCGCGTGATCCCGATGCTGCCGGAAAAATTGTCGAACGGCCTCTGCTCCCTGAATCCAGAGGTGGATCGTCTGTGTATGGTCTGCGACATGTTGGTCAGCGCAGATGGTGACGTAGCAGCCTATCAGTTTTATCCGGCGGTGATGTGGAGCCACGCCCGCTTCACTTACACCGAAGTTGCTGCCATTTTGGCCAATACCCGTGGGCCGGAGGCCGCGAAGCGCAAAGAGCGCATCGCCGACCTGATGAACTTGCATGATGTCTACCGTGCCTTGCTCAAGTCCCGGGAGCGGCGCGGTGCCGTTGATTTTGAAACGGTGGAAACCCAGATCGTGTGTGATGAAGCGGGCCATATTGAAAAGATCATTCCTCGCACCCGCAACGATGCGCACAAGTTGATTGAGGAAGCCATGCTGGCAGCCAACGTGTGCAGCGCCGACTTCATCTCACAAGGCAAACATGCAGGTCTGTTTCGCGTGCATGAAGGCCCGACGCCAGAAAAAATTGAAATTCTGCGCAATTTCCTGAAGGTATCGGGCATTGGGTTGGGTGTCAGTGACGACCCGACGCCTTCTGAGTTTCAGGCGATCGCTAAGGCCACAAAAGAACGGCCGGACGCGCAGCAGATTCAAACCATGTTGCTGCGCTCCATGCAACAAGCGATTTACACGCCGGTTAACAGCGGCCACTTTGGTCTGGCATTCGAGGCCTACACCCATTTCACCAGCCCGATTCGGCGTTACCCTGACCTGCTGGTCCATCGGGTCATCAAGGCCATTTTGGCCAAGACCCGGTACCAGCTGCCGATTCTCCCGAGGCCGGGTGAGCAGCACGCCAAACTGGCCAGGCGGCTTGACAAAAACCTGGCTTCCCGCGTGGCAGAGCCAGGCCAGAAGCCGCGCAAACTCAGTGCGGACATGCAAGCCTGGCAAGCCGCCGGGCTGCATTGCAGCGCCAATGAGCGGCGAGCGGATGAGGCCAGCCGCGACGTTGAGGCATGGCTCAAATGCAAATACATGCGCGAGCATCTTGGCGAGGAATACAGCGGCGTTGTCAGTGCTGTCACCAGTTTTGGCATCTTTGTGACGCTTGATGCGATGTATGTTGAGGGCTTGGTTCACATCACCGAACTCGGTGGCGAGTACTATCGGTTTGATGAGGCACGTCAGGAACTGCGCGGTGAGCGTACGGGCCTTCGCTACGCACTCGGCACCCGGGTTCGGGTGCAGGTCAGCCGGGTGGATCTAGATGGGCGACGCATTGATTTCCGTCTGATGCCAGATGATGCGGGCCAGATGGGTCGCATGTCCAAAGACCGTGAACTGACGCGCGAGAGTGGCGAAAAAAGGTCGCCGGAGGACAGGATCGACGGTGTTGCTGCCGGTGGGCGGAAACAAAAAAATGCTGAATCTTTGCCACGTGCGGTTCAGTCCAAACGCACGACCGGATCCAAAGTGGCCGCGCCAGCCAAGGTCAAGGCGCGCAAACCGCGGCGCCGTAGTTGATTTCATCTGCAAGTTGCAATCATAAGATCATGACAGACGCTCTCAAAATTGCCGTGGTAACCGGTGCCGGTTCGGGGATTGGTGAAGCTGCCGCCCTGGCGTTGCTAGCCGATGGCTGGCGCGTGGTGTTGGCCGGGCGACGGCTGCAGCCTTTGCTCGACGCCATTGCACGGTCGCAGGTACCAGAGCATGCGTTGGCTTGTCCGGCCGATGTGTCTCAAGAAGTCGACGTGATCGCGCTTTTTGACGCCGCGTTGCAAGCGTTTGGTCGGGTGGATTTGCTGTTCAACAACGCGGGTACAAGCGCACCACCCGGAGTGATGCTGGAAGATTTGACGCTTGCACAGTGGCAAACCGTGGTCGATGTCAACCTGACCGGAATGTTTTTGTGTCTTCGTCAGGCATTTCGGGTTATGAAGGCGCAATTGCCGATTGGTGGGCGCATCATCAACAACGGCTCGATTTCGGCCACCACGCCACGTCCAAATTCGATCGCCTACACGGCCACAAAACACGCGGTGACGGGTCTGACCAAGACGGCCTCGCTCGATGGCCGCAAATACAACATCGCCGTGGGACAAATTGATATTGGCAATGCAGCCACCGATATGACGAAACACATGCGCTCAGGCATATTGCAGGCGAACGGCACAGTGGCCATTGAACCGGTGATGGATGTCAGCGTTGTTGGCCAATCCCTTGTGTACATGGCGAACCTGCCACTGTCTGCCAATGTGATGTTTCACACGGTGATGGCGACCCGGATGCCGTTTGCAGGACGCGGCTGAGAATTTGCCATAAATATGCCTCCAGAACTTTTGCAATAAGGAAGGGTAGCTATAGATTTTATTGTTCTTAGGGATTGTTTTTTGACAGCTTTGACAGTCTGGAGGCCGTAAGGATCATCCCTGAAGGCGATGAGTCGGCCAACCGTCCATGCTCAAAAACAGCCTCACACGCTGCTTGAAACGTTGGCATGTCAGCCGCCAACTTTGCGCCCACCATGCCCGCCAACACATCGCCGGTGCCGGCAGTTGCAAGCCGTGCATTGC
>CAISLL010000419.1 GCA_903886165.1 uncultured beta proteobacterium
CAGTCCTTCCTTTCGAAGTTGCTCAATATGTTGGTCGTAGATTTGGTCCGCGACAGGAATGTGGATGTCGTACCACCGGTCGTCACCAGTTTTGTCACCGCCGATTAGCAAAATTGCTGAACGGCGTGGATCAAAGGCATAAAGCGTACGCAACGGCTTGCCACCCTGCTGTGTGCGCAGCTCCCGCATGTGTTTGTGCCTTGAGCCATTGATGCCGCTACTGTGGGGAAAGCCGAGCGCAGGCCCGCGAGTTTCCAGAAGGCGCACGCTCGAATCCAGCGCCTCCTGTTCATCCTCGGACAGGTTCGACCACCAGTCACCAAACTCATCTGTGTATTCAACATTCCAAGTCATAGGTGAACTTTAGCTGTCAAATTTCATTCCGTCAACGGAATATTTGTATGCTGGAGCCGTGAAATATTGCCTTCAGAGATAAGCGGCTGGATTGGATGAAGTAGCCCAACCCCAAAGCTGACCGGACTCAGTCTGGGCACCTGCCGAAAGACAACGTCAACCCCAATGGGGTCCCGAGACGTTCTACGGCTAAAGACGCCGCTACTGCTTGACCATGTTGGGCTTGCAGTCAAAGCAAAAAAACATCAAGGCAGTGGGATAGCGTCTGAACGCCCCTTTGCTGCGCGGTTTGTGGTGGCCGCATTTGATGCAACTCAAGGTATGGCCAGAACCGCCCATGCTCTGAAAAGGCGAGCCATTTTCTTTTGCCGTGTAGCGCAAACCGGTTTGAGAAATTTGCGTGGTGTCAGTGCTGAACATCAGAGACCTCCTGCGTGTGATGACGTTGAATTGGACGCAAGTTTGATGCCGGTAGGTTACGGTTGCATGACGATCCAACAACAGATCAGAAACACAGCTGCCCCACACAAACTTACACCTGCGCCTGGTCAGCATGCTCAGCCGCTGTCCGCCCACGCTGCATGTTCACCGGGATCAGCAGCAACAAACCCAGCACGAACAACACCGAGGTGCTGAGGATGGCCACACGCTGGTTGCCGTCGGTGAGCCACGTGATGAGGCCGTAGCTCAAGGGGCCCACGATGCTGGCCAGCCGCGTGGCAAAGGTCCACAGGCCATAAAACTCGGCGGTCTGGCGCGGCGGCGCCAACGTACCCGCCATGGCACGCCCGGCCGACTGGCTGCTGCCCATACACAGGCCGGCGATCACGGCGGCGTACCAGAAGTCGCCTTTGCTGGCAGCCATGGCTGCTATCACACAAGTAGCTATCCAAGCAATCAATGTAAGGGCTAGAGCAACTTTATGCCCAATTTTGTCTTGCAAATAGCCCCAGGCAAACGCGCCAGCGGCTGCCGCCAGGTTGAGCACAAAAATCAGCACCATGGTTTCCTGCTGGGCAAAACCAATCACTTGTTCGGCGTAAATGGCCGCCAATGAGATCGCCACCGCCACCCCCGCCTGGTAGGCCACGGCACAGGCCATCAGCCACATGAAATCGGTGAACTGGCGCGCCTGACGAAAGGTGTGCTGCAGTTGCCGCAACGATGCCTTCATGCCACTCTGGCGCAACGCCGCCGGGTTCGGCATGGCTCGCTCGGTCAGCAGTGCAAAGGTCACCAGTGCCGAGGCGCCATAAATGGCGGCCGTGATCAGCATGGTGACCGGCACAAACTGCGCGGCTGGCACACCCCGGCCTTGCGCCCACAACACATAAGCCAAGCAAAGGCCCAGCGCCAGCATGCCGCCAAAATAGCCAAAACTCCAGCCCCAGCCGCTGACCCTGCCCATCGCACCGGGACGCGCCAGTTCAGGCAGAAAAGCCGCCGTGAGGGATTCGCCCCAGGCGTAAAAAGTGTTGGACACCACAATCAGCAGCACAGCCAGCGCCACGCCACCCGGTTCGACCAGCGCCAGCGCTGCGGTGGACAGCACGCAGCCCACGGTGAACCAGGCCAGCATGCGTTTTTTGGCGGCGCGCAGGTCAGCATAGGCACCCAGACTCGGCATAGTCAGCATCACGATGGCGTGTGACACACTGAGCGCCGCCGTCCAGGCGAGCGTGGCCCAGGCTGCGCCCTGCGCCACGCCACCGACAAAATACGCCGCAAACACCGCCGTGATGACCACCGTGGTGTAGCCCGAGTTGGCAAAGTCGTACATGGCCCAGCCAAACACCTCACGCTTGCGCACACCGGGGTTCAGGTTGTGTTGCGGGAAAAG
>CAISLL010000420.1 GCA_903886165.1 uncultured beta proteobacterium
GCTGCGGCGTCTACCGAATTGCGTCTGGGCATGGTGGCCGGTGTGCAAGGCACCCGCAGCACCACCGACACCACGCTGGGGACGGCCAATGTGATTGAGGTCTGGTCAATCGCACAGGGTTTGGTCACAAACGTGAACGGCCGCCATTTTGAGACTTCGGGAATGACGATCCAGACCGACAGCAACACCAGTCTGGAAGGCTTTGACGCGGCATCGCCACTGTTTGGTGGACAAACCGTGACGGTTTGGGGACTGCAAGCGGACGCAGACGGCGCTCTCTGGACGGCCACACGGGTTGCCGTCGTCAATGCCAGTGACAACCGTGTGTCAACCGGTTTGGTCAGGCGTGTCGGTGATCAATACACCGTGAATGACTGGACACTTTCAGGTGCGGCGACCGAGGCCTTGCGAGCAGGGCAGGTGGTGCGGGTTCAGGGCATGCAGGGCTCAGGCAGCACGATGGAAGTGTCTGGCGTCAGGCAGCAGGATTCAGGCGTTGACGCAGCGGCCGGGAGCCTGCTGGAAATCGAAGGTGTGGTCACCCAGGTATTGACCGGCAACCGCTTCATGGTGGGCAGTATCACCGTGGAATGCAGCAGCCCTGCGTTGTTGGCAATTGCCGGTGGACTTGCCTTGGGCGACCGAATTGAGGTGTACGGCTCATGGACGGCGACTGTGCTTGTGGCAAGCCAGATTGAATTCGAGGGCAGCCAAAGCCAGGAGATCGAGATCGAGGCGCGGATTGAACAATTTGTCAGCCTGTCCAATTTTGTCTTGCGCGGCCAACGCTGTGATGCTTCCTCCGCGGTGTTCAAAAACGGCAAGGCCACCGATTTGCAACATTGGACCGGCAAGGTTGAGGTCAAGGGGTACAAATCGGGTGATGTGTTGCGGGTCACTGAACTCGAATTTGCAAAGTAAGCTCACCGGGGAGATGGCCCGTTGAAGGTTGCCATCCAACCCTGATCTGCCCAGAGTGTGTCGTTGCGCACAGTGAAAACTTGACCGAGTGGGGTAACCTCCGGCCATGAACACCAACGACACAAAAAAGCCCTTCTCGATGATTCGGGAGTTCTACCTGGCCGACTGGTTCACACTGGCGAACGCCGTGTGCGGCATGGGGGCCATGTATTCCATCATGAGCTACCTGCAGGCCCGTGACGTCAAGCATGTTTATTTTGCCTGTGCGCTGGTGCTGGCGGCCTTCATCTTTGATGTGCTGGATGGGCGAATTGCACGTTGGCGGCAAAAAACGTCCGTGCTGGGGCGTGAACTGGATTCACTCGCTGACGTGATCTCGTTTGGGGTCGCCCCGGCTCTGATTGCCTATGGCTGTGGCATGCAAGGGCTGTTTGACCGCATCATCCTGGCGGCCTTTGTGGCCTGTGGTGTGTCGCGCTTGGCGCGTTACAACGTCACCGCCGAGGCACTGTCCCAAGGCCAGAACAAAGTGAAATATTTTGAAGGGACGCCCATACCCACGTCCCTGCTGCTCGTCATGGTGATGTTTTTTGCGGCCATGCAGGGGGCCTTGCATGAGTCACTGTGGCTGGGTCAGGTGGTGCTTGGCGGCTTCATACTGCATCCGCTGGTGCTGCTGTTTGCGCTCTCAGGCGCATTGATGATCAGCCGTATACAAATTCCCAAGCTCTGAACACCCGGCTCAGTGGCCGAATTCGCTGCCTGCAGCAGATGGGCGGGTCTTGAAAAATGTCATGGGTGTGCCCGCGCGTGCGCTGGCCAGTTCCTGGCGAGACTGCTTGGCCACTGCCGGTTTCATCTTGCCCACCACATGCATCTCGCAGGGCTTGCAGTCAAAACGCAGGGTGAGCTTTTCTTTGCCGTTGACCAGTTGCAGGGGTTCGGCTTTGACAAAACCCTGCACACCGGTCACGCCCTTGGCTTGTTTCGGGCACAGGCTTAAAGAGAAGCGCACGCAGTGTTTGGTGATCATCAAGCTGACTTCGCCGGGTTCTTCGATGGCTTCGTAGGCGGCGGCGATCACTTTCACGCCATGACGCGCATAAAAACTGCGTGAGGCGCGGTTGAACACATTGGCCAGGTAACTCAAGCTGTCTTCAGGGTAGGGCGCCGGCGGCTCCACGGCAAGGCCTGGCAGCCAGCGCACAAATGCGGCGGCCCGCGCGGTCTCCAGCGCCTCGACGGCGTCGCGGCGCAAGCCATTGAGCAGGGAGCTAGGCACAATTACAGCATCAAATCGACCTCTAGCCCAGGTGATGTCTACGTCAATAGCTACGAAAATAGTGGTTCCCAGGCGACTTACTTGGTTGCGGATTTGTTCCTCCGCGCTGGCTTTGCCCTGCGCTTCCTGGCGCTTGGCGGCAGGGAAGGGCTGCTGCACGGTGGCGTTTGTGCCATCTTCGTCGGTCAGGGTGAGTTGCACGGTATCAGGCAGCACCTCCAGCTTGGCCCAAACGCCAATGCGCCGGTCGCTGCTTTTTTTGTCCAGC